>JAIDFC010000256.1 GCA_029054535.1 Rikenella sp.
AAACCGTGTTCGACTGCCCTCAAGCCGGGCGGGCTCCGCGGGCCCGCGGTGGGCGAGCGAAACTTGCGTTTCGCTATACCGTTCCAAGAACCGTTTCTGGCCGCGCGCCTGGCGATTCATTCGGAGTCGCCATAAACCGCGCCCAGTAGTCGCGCACCCGACGCCGCCCCACGATCAGTCGATCCGTTTCACCCCCTTGCCCGTAACCAGTCCCGCACCGGTATACTGGAAGCTCCCCATCGTACTCACCTCGGCTTTCCCGCCGCCGATCACGTTGGCTTTCACCTTCCCCATCCCCGAAACCGTCGCATCGATCGTCCCGATCGAGAAACCCTCCAAATGGGCCGCCGCCGTTCCGCCCACCTCGACCTTCGCCTCTTCCGCCCCGCCGACGAGCGTCATCCCCGACACCCCCGACATCGCGATCGCCGTCGACCCGGCTTTCACCTCCGCCGTCATCTTCGAAGTCCCGCTCTGAATCAGCTCCGCCTTTCCGCTCACCGTCAGTTTGGCATCGTTCACCCCGGAGGTCCCCGACGCGTCGAGGTGCAACGTCCCGGCCGACGCCTCCAACAGTTCCACCGCCGCCGTTCCCGAAGTCAGGATCCGCAAATCCCCCTTCGTCGAACAAACGCCCGTACAAACCACCGTACTGGCCCCCGTAACGTTCAAATACTTCAGCTCCGAAACCGTGATCCACGCCTGCGGTTTCTTCTTGCTCCGCGTGAAATACTTCGTCATGTCGTTCTTGAACGCCAGCCGCACATATCCCTCGTCCGTCATCTCGAACACCAGCTTATCGGCCAACTCCCGTTCGATCTCGACCTTCGCTCCCACCGTCCGGGCTCCTCCGTCCGCCTGCGCCAACTGCACGTCAAAAGCTCCCGCCACAATGATCCCGTTAATCGTCCGATCGCCGTACTTCTCGATCGTCGTAGTTTCCTGAGCGGTTGCAAAGAGAGGCAAACCCACGGCCCATAAAACCGCCAAAAACAACTTTTTCATCTTCGGTTCTCCGATTTTAATTAACTTTGTCCAAAGGTAATAAATGTCTCCCGATATTTATTATCTTCATCTCGCATTTTGTTTTTGAACCGGAGGGCACCGCTCTTTTCACGAACAAGAACGAGCGGTCCGACACGGTTGTCCGGCAACGACACAAAGAAGCAGATAACAGACTATCATGGAAAAGATACGAGTAGGGATTACCCACGGCGATTTCAACGGAATCAGTTACGAGATCATCATCAAAACATTGCTCGATTCGCGCATATGCGAATTGTGTACACCCGTAGTTTACGGATCGGCCAAAGCGGCCGGATACTATAAAGGAATGATGCCCGAGGCCGAAGGGTTCAGCTTCAACATCATCACCGATCCGGAACAGGCCAATCCGAAACGGGCCAATATGATCGTCTGCGTGGACGAGAACGTGAAGATCGAACCGGGACAGCCGACCGTGATCAGCGGTCAGTATGCGATCGCATCGCTGAACGCCGCCGTGCGGGACCTCAAGGCCGGGAAGATCGACGTGCTGGTAACGTGTCCGATCAACAAGAAGAATACCACGGGCGACGATTTCGGGTTCATCGGACATACCGAGTACCTGGCGGCGGAGTTCGGCGATGCCGAGCCGTTGATGTTCATGGTCAGCGATACGCTCAAGGTGGGGCTGGTAACGATGCACATCCCGCTGGTTCGGGTGCCGGGGGCGATAACGACCGAGGCGGTGTTGGGGCATATTCGTGCGATTAAACGGTCGCTGGAGCGCGATTTCCGGATCACAGGGCCGAAGATTGCGGTGCTGGGGCTCAATCCTCATGCCGGAGACGACGGACTGCTCGGGACGGAGGAACAGGAGATCATCATTCCGGCGATCCAGTCAGCGAAATACGAGAACATATCGGCATTCGGACCGTTCGCCGCCGACGGGTTTTTCGGGAGCGGGGCCTATCGGAAGTTCGACGCTGTGCTGGCCATGTATCACGACCAGGGGCTGGCGCCGTTCAAAGCGTTGACCTTTGCCGACGGGGTGAATTTTACGGCGGGACTGTCGGCGGTGCGGACTTCGCCGGCGCATGGCGTGGGCTTCGACATTGCCGGGAAGATGGTGGCCGATCCGGCGCCGATGCGGGCGGCGATCTACCGCGCGATCGACATCTACCGGAATCGACAAATGTTCGACGCGGCGGCGGCCGATCCGTTGCAACACTTCTCGAAAAACGAGCGGAGCGAAAAGAGCGGTCGGAACCATGGCGGCGACGGGGGGCGGCAGCAGCAGAAAGGCGAGCGGAGCGGCGGGAAACGGGATGCGGATGTGGCAGAGCTGCTGAAAACCGACGAGACGACCGAGATTTCGGCCATAGCGGACACCGATGCGGCGTTGGCGGCCGAAGCCTAAGTCCGTTCTCCGTCGGATGAAAAATATCTTGTTATATTTGAAGATCGAAAAACCCAGAAAACAATCGACACACATGATACAACTGTTCCGTAACGACAACACGATTTTCGCGGTTCAGACCGCAGAGACGCTCGACCGGGCGGCGATCGACAAACTGTGCTGGCTCTTCGGAGGGGCCGAATGGCTCGACGTCGCGTCGGTGAGCGGCATCTTCGTCGGGCCGCGGCGGGAGATGATTACGCCGTGGAGCACCAACGCGGTGGAGATTACGCAGAACATGGGGATCGACGGGATCGTGCGGATCGAGGAGTTTCGGATGGTGGATAGCGAGGCTGCGCCGTATGACAAAATGCTCTACCGGATGTACCGGACGATCGACGGCGACGTCTTTACGATCGACAAGCAGCCCGAACCGATCGTCCGGATCGAAGACATCGAGGCTTACAACCGGGAGCAGGGGCTGGCGTTGAATCCGGACGAGATACAGTACCTCAAGGACCTGGCCGTGAAGATCGGCCGGCCGCTGACCGACAGCGAAGTGTTCGGATTCTCGCAGGTCAACTCGGAACACTGCCGGCACAAGATTTTCAACGGGCAGTTCGTCATCGACGGAGAAGAGAAGCCGGATACCTTGTTCAAACTCATCAAGAAGACCACGACCACCAATCCGGGACGGGTGGTGAGTGCGTATAAGGACAACTGCGCGTTTTTGCAGGGGGCGGTGGTCGAGCAGTTCGCGCCGGCGACGCACGACGGGCCGGACTACTTCGAGACCGAGGATTTCGAGAGCGTCATCTCCATTAAGGCAGAAACCCACAACTTTCCGACCACCGTCGAGCCGTTCAACGGGGCCGCGACGGGGACCGGGGGCGAGATCCGCGACCGGATCGCCGGGGGGAAAGGGGCTTTCCCGATGGCCGGGACGGCTTGTTATATGACCGCTTACCCTAGATTGGGGGACGATGCGCAGGGCCGGAACTGGGAACGGGGAATTCCGGCGCGGCCGTGGCTCTACCAGACGCCGGAAGATATTTTGATCAAGGCTTCGAACGGGGCGTCGGACTTCGGGAACAAGTTCGGACAGCCGTTGATTACCGGATCGGTCTACACCTTCGAACACCGGGAGAACGGGAAGACCTATGGATTCGACAAGGTGATCATGCTCGCCGGGGGGATCGGTTACGGGAAGAAAGTCGATTCGCTGAAGGACGAACCGACGACGGGCGATAAGGTGG
>JAIDFC010000257.1 GCA_029054535.1 Rikenella sp.
AGCGAAATACGCCGTTTCAACGGGTAGTTGAAACGGATGGATTTCGCAGGCGCGCGGACAAATCCGGTTTTGGCTGATTCGGGCTGAAGCCAGCGGAGGCGCAAGTGAACGGAGTGAACGTTGCGGCCCTCCGCCCGGGGTGGCTTCGACCCGTCATTGGGAGATCTCAGAAGATTCCCTCGGGCGATGCGCCCACAGGGCGTTTTATTTTGGGCTCTCTCACTCTTATGGCAAGCAGGGTCGCCGCCAGCGGAAAGAACGTGTGAACGGAAGTGAACCAAGCTCGCGCCGCGGGGGGTGGCGCCGGCCCGCGCGACCGTAGGTCGCGGTTTGTTGCGGGAAGACGGCCAAGACTGTTTCTGCCATGTCCGTCCCGGAGCCGGCGGAGTAGCAAGCGAGCTTTGCGAGCGTAGCGCCCTCCGCATGGGGCGGCGGAGGGACGCGCGATCAAAGATCGCGGTTTTCGAGCATAAGATTTCGAGTAGCCGCCAGCAGCAGGTGTTCGAGCAAACTCCAGTATTCGAGTGCCGATCGCGCCCACAGGGTGTTTTACAGGGGTTCTCTCCTCATTAAATTCGCGTCGCCGGGGGGCACAAGGCCGAACAGGGGGAAGAGTTTGCAAATTAAAAACAAAGTCGGAGTTAGCGGACGAAGATTGTAGAGTAGCCCCGTCTCCATTGCGAACCGAATGAAGCTCACTGATAAACAGAGGCAATAGAGATGCACAGAACAGACCACATAGCGGATACCGCTCCGATCGGTTTGGTGTTGGTCGGTTTCGGGAATCGGTCCAGGACCTATGCCGATTATTTGCGTCGTGCCTCTTCCGGCGGGCGAGTCGTGGCGGTGGTCGAGCCGAATGAATTGAGGCGACAGGCGGCTTTGGCCGCCTTTGCTTTACCCCCGGAGGCTGGATTTGCGTCGTGGGACGGGTTCGTTGCGGTTTTTCGGGCGCAGGCGACGGGGCTGGAGAGTGTGCGGGCAGCGATCGTGGCCACGCCCGACCATTTGCATTACGAGATCGCGATGTCCGCCTTGCGGGATTGCGGCTATCACGTGCTGTTGGAGAAGCCCGTTGCGCAGAGCTATCGGGAGTGTCTCGAGTTGGCCGCCGTTGCGGAAGAGCGAGGATTGGTTCTGGGGATCTGTCATCCGTTGAGGTACCACCCGTTTTTCGTGAAGTTTCGGGAGCTGGCTCGCGATGCGGAGTCGGTCGGTCGGATCGTTTCGATCGCTTACACTGAAAATATCGGACTGGAGCGAATGACACATGCTTTTGTGCGGGGACTGTGGCGGAATCGGGCGGCGAGCAATACGCTGTTGGTATCGAAGTGTTGCCACGATGTCGATTATCTGGTTTGGCTCGTCGGTTCAACGGTGGAGTCGGTCGAGACGCAGGGCGGTTTGGCTCTGTTTCGGCCCGGGATGGCCCCTGTGGGGAGTGGTGGCGCGGAACGGTGCGAGGATTGCCCGATGGAGCGCGAGTGCCCTTATTCGGCGGTGGATCTCTATTTGCGGGGGAGAAAGTGGTTGAGGCATTTCGACCTGCCGGTCGGATTCGGAGACGATGAGATTCGACGGGTGCTGCGGGAGACCTCTTACGGGCGGTGTGTGTATCGGGTAGGGGACAACGACGTGTGGGATCACCAGACGCTTCAGATCGCTTTCCGGAACGGTGTCTCGGCGACGCTGGCGGTGAACGGGGTTACGGCCGAAGAGGGGCGGCGGATCCATGTGATGGGTTCGCGCGGGGAGCTGTGGGGCGACGAACACACGATTCGTTATCGGCCTTATCCGACCCCGTCTTCGCCGACAGAGGCAGGCAACGGGGTACGGGAGTGGCATTTTGCGGCGTTGGCCGATGCGCCGGGCCATGCGGGGGCCGATTATGCGATCGTGGAGGACTTTTTGGGGGCGATCGGGCGGGGGAGAGTGCCGCTGTGCGACATTCGGTACTCGTTGGAGGCTTACCGGGTGGCGTTTCTTGAAACGGATAATCAATCAATCGAAACAGATGGATAAAATCGTAGTAACGGGTGCGAACGGTCAGCTGGGCAACGAATTGCGGGCGATCGAACAGGCGGGTTTGTATGGGGGGCGGTATGAGTTCGTGTTTACAGACGTGGCCGAGTTGGATATTACGGATCGGGAGGCGGTTCTTCGGTTCGTGGAGGCTGAAAGACCGCAGTGGATCATCAATGCGGCGGCTTACACGGCGGTCGACCGAGCGGAGAGCGATTCTGAGAAGGCTCTTTTGCTGAATGCGACGGCGGTTCGGAACCTTGTGAAGGCGGCCGAGGCGGTGGGAGCGGGGTTCGTGCAGGTGTCGACGGACTACGTTTTCGACGGTCGGATGCCGGCGGACCGACATGCGCTCACGGAGGAGGAACCGGTCGGTCCGCAGTCGGTCTATGGGCGCACCAAGCTCCGAGGCGAGGAGTATGCGTTGGCTTATCCGAAGAGTTTGGTGGTGCGGACGGCGTGGCTCTACAGCGCGTACGGCAATAACTTCGTGAAGACGATGTTGAGGCTGGGGGCGGAGCGGTCCGAGTTGAACGTCGTGGCGGACCAGTGGGGGACGCCGACCTATGCGGCGGACCTGGCGGCGGCGTTGATGCGGATGGTGTCGGTTTGCGACGCGCATCCGGAACGGACGGGTGAACTGTTCGGTCTCTACCACTATACGAACGACGGGATTACGACGTGGTGCGAGTTCGCCCAAGAGATCATGCGCTTGGGCGAGCGAAGCTGTGTGGTGCGCCCCATCGCGTCGTCGGAATACCCGGCCGCGGCGTCGCGACCGGCTTGGTCGGTGCTCTCCAAACGCAAAATCTCTGACGCGTTCGACGTCGAGCTCCCGGACTGGCGCGATAGCCTGGCCCGTTGTATCCGGGTCCTGTAGCTCGTTCGGCTTTTGCTAGGTTTTCTGAGATTGTTATAGCGATGCTTCGCATCGCCCGCCCACCGCGGGCACGCGGCCCCGCGCGGGAGCGCAGTCCGACACGGTTTCTCGATTAGCTATCCGCGCGCCCCGCCTAAAGAGCGAAATCACTCGATAAACGAAGAGTTTATCGAGAATGATTTCGCAGGCGCGCGGTCCGAGCAGGTAGGGTAGAGGCTGACCGGTTCGAGTGCCGAGCGGCACCGGCTTGCCGCGTGGGATGGCGGCGGACGCCATGGTGAGATCGCGGAGAAATTTCGCCCGACGGGACGGGGCAATACTTCGTATCGCTAACTATGGTTCACAAAAAGCACAGTACCCTCCAGCACAATGCAAAATTAGATGTACAAAGAGTTATGGATAAACAGTCGAAGATCTATGTCGCCGGTCATCGGGGGTTGGTGGGGAGTGCCCTTTGGCGGGATTTGGAGCGGAAGGGGTATACGAACCTCGTGGGGCGGACCCACGGCGAGTTGGATTTGACCGATCAGGGGGCCGTGGACCGGTTTTTCGAGAGCGAGAGGCCCGAGTATGTTTTTTTGGCGGCCGCTTATGTGGGTGGGATTATGGCCAATTCGTTGTATCGGGCCGATTTCATATGGCGGAACCTGGCGATTCAGAACAACGTGATCGGTGCCGCGTGGCGTTATGGGGTGAAGAAGCTGTTGTTTCTCGGTTCCACGTGCATTTATCCGCGCGAGGCTCCGCAGCCGATGCGGGAGGATTGTCTGTTGAGCTCGCCGCTGGAGTATACCAACGAACCGTACGCCATCGCCAAGATCGCCGGTCTCAAGATGTGCGAGAGTTTCAATCTGCAGTACGGGACCGATTTTATCGCCGTGATGCCGACGAATCTGTACGGTCCGGAGGACAACTTCGACCTCGAGACCAGTCATGTTTTGCCGGCTTTGTTGCGGAAGATGCACCTGGCTCGGGCGTTGACGGAGGGGGATTGGGAGGCTGTGCGTCGGGATTTCGCGCGGCGACCGGTGGAAGGCGTCGACGGGCGAGCTGCCGAGGCGGTCATACTGGAGAAGCTCGGAAAATACGGGATCGAACCCGGGCGGATGACCGTCTGGGGGACGGGTCGGCCGTTGCGGGAGTTCCTGTGGAGCGAGGATATGGCCGATGCCTGCGTGTACGTGATGGAGCGGGTGGGTTTCCGGGACCTGGCGGCCGAAAAGACGGATCGGGGGGAAGAGGTGCGGAATTGCCACATCAACATCGGTACGGGGAGCGAACTTTCGATCTCGGACCTGGTGGGTCTGATCGCCCGGACGGTGGGTTACGAGGGCGAGATCCGGTTCGACGGGTCGAAACCGGACGGGACGATGCGCAAGCTGACCGATCCGAGCCGGCTGCACGGCTTGGGTTGGCGCCACCGGGTGGAGATCGACCGGGGGATCGAGCGTTTGTATGCGTGGTACCTTCGGTCGTAACGAAAAAATGCGCATCTTTGTAACAGCCCTGTCGCGGAAGAGGCACAGGGCGTCGATAAACTCAAACGAAAGGAGAAGAAGACGATGAAAAAACAGATTTTAGCGGCTCTGTCCGTTGCGATGCTCGGGGCGGTTGCGTTGACCGGTTGCCAGAAGGAGAAACCCTATACGTTGTATCAGATCGGAACGCGTTTTAGTGTCCCCACCCAGCCGGCGGATGACAAACGATCTTCCGAAGAGTGGCAGCAAAGTTTGTCGATCGAAGAGCAGGAACAGCTCCGGGTGGGGAATTATATTGCAGGTTGGTTGATTTCGAATGGATATGTGAGAACTCGAGCGAATAATCCGATCACCCTGGAAGGAGACGACATCGTCGGCCAGGATCAACGGGCGTATAACATGTACCAGAATCTGGTGAAGGATCTCAACAAGGAGGACTTGGCCCAATTGGTGGTCGACGCGCAGAAAGAGAGCGATCCGAGCAAGCAAATCGAGCTGACTCGTTCGGGGAGCGTTTCGTTCGATTATTTGATTACCGGAATTTCCACCCTGGCTCCGGCCGAATATCCTCAGAGTACGGGATACACGGTGTCTTACGGTCCTCTGAACGCAAATCCGGAGGGGGCGGAGTAGAAACGGAGAGAGGTATGAAGATAGCCATCGTCGGGACCGGTTACGTGGGTTTGGTAACCGGGACCTGTTTTGCGGAATTGGGAGTCGATGTTACGTGCGTGGATACCGACGCCTCGAAGATCGAACGACTCAAGAACGGTGTAATCCCGATCTACGAACCGAACCTGGAACAGTTGGTCGAGAAGAACCACCGGGCGGGTCGGTTGCATTTCACCACGTCGCTGGAGGAGGTCTTGCCGGAGGTGGAGATCGTCTTTTCGGCCGTCGGCACGCCGCCCGACGAGGACGGGAGCGCCGACTTGCGGTACGTGCTGCAGGTGGCCGAGACCATCGGGCGGCATATGGATCGTTATCTGCTGGTCGTTACGAAGTCGACCGTCCCGGTGGGTACGGCGGCGCGGGTGCGGGCGGCGATTCGGGCACAGCTCGATGCGCGGGGGGTGGAGGTGCCGTTCGACGTGGCCTCGAATCCGGAGTTCCTCAAGGAGGGGAATGCCATCGAAGACTTCATGAGGCCCGATCGGGTGGTGGTGGGGACCGACTCCGAACGAGCGAAGGAGTTGATGACGAGGCTTTATAAACCGCTCTTGTTGAATAATTTCCGGGTGATGTTCATGGACATTCCCTCGGCCGAGATGACCAAGTATGCCGCCAATGCGATGCTGGCCACGCGGATCAGCTTTATCAACGACGTGGCCAATCTGTGTCAGGCGGTGGGGGCCGATGTCAACATGGTTCGCAAGGGGATTGGGGCGGACAGTCGGATCGGAAACAAGTTTCTCTATCCGGGGTGCGGATATGGCGGGTCGTGCTTCCCGAAGGATGTCAAGGCGTTGATTCACAGCGCGGCGCAGAACGGGTGCCGGATGGAGGTACTCGAAGCGGTTGAGCGGGTCAACGAACGGCAGAAAGGGATCTTGTTCGAGAAGCTGGCAGGGCATTTCGGCGGCGTCGAGGCGTTGAAGGGTCGGCGGATTGCGCTGTGGGGGCTGGCATTCAAGCCGGGGACGGACGACATGCGGGAGGCGCCGGCTTTGGTCTTGATCGGTCAGTTGCAGGCGGCGGGGGCCGAGGTGGTGGCGTACGACCCTGTGGCGATGGACGAGGCTCGGCGAAGGCTGGGGAACGAGGCGATCGGCTATGCGGCGGATGCGTACAGCGCGGTCCTGGATGCGGATGCGCTGGTTCTCCTCACAGAGTGGAAGGAGTTCCGCTTGCCGAACTGGGAGCTGCTCAAACGAGCCATGCGGGGACGCGTGGTGGTCGACGGCCGCAACATTTTCGACCGCTCCGAATTGCGTGCGCTGGGCTTCGACTACTACGGTATCGGCGTTTTGTAATAGGACTCTCTTTCATTGTAAGCGGTCTTTAGCTATTGTACGGAACCGTACCTTTTCTGAAGAAAAGGTACCCAAAAGACTTCCAACAGCTACGCTACGCCTTAGGCTCCGCAA
>JAIDFC010000258.1 GCA_029054535.1 Rikenella sp.
ATGTAGGAGAGGATCGGCATGTTGATGAACGCCAGGCCGGCCGTTTTGTTCTTGCCTCGGGTCGAATTGGGCGAACGGTGGTGATAGCCGCGCGGAGTCTTGTAATAGGCGTGGTAGTCTTTGACGAACTGCGGCGCATTGTCCGGAACGGGGTCGATCACCCCGCCGTCGAGCTCGTAGCCGCCGCTCCGGTAGTCCTTCGTGCGCTGCTCGTTGAGGGCCGTGCGCTTGGCGTAGCGGGCCTCCGCGCTGTTCTCGGCGTCGAAATAGCCGCGGGCATTCACCCGACTCATGTCGTACATGGTCGAAGCGACGGAGGCTCGGATGCGCGGGTCGTTGGCGGCGGCGTTCAGCGCGAAACCGCCCCAGCCGCAGATCCCGATAATCCCGATCCGGGACGGATCGACATCCTCGCGCGTGAGCAGGTAGTCGACCGCCGCGCTGAAATCCTCCGTACTGATCTCGGGCGAGGTGAGGCAGCGCGGCTGGCCGCCGCTCTCGCCGGTGAACGACGGGTCGAATGCCAGGGTCAGAAAGCCGCGTTCGGCCATCGTTTGGGCATAGCGGCCCGAAACCTGTTCCTTGACAGCCCCGAACGGACCGCTCACGGCGATTGCAGCCAGGGGGCCGTCGGCCTCTTTGGGCTTGTACAGATCGGCGGCCAGCGTGATACCGTAACGGTTGTGGAACGTGATTTTCGTGTGTTCCACCCGGTCGCTCTGCGGGAAGGTCTTATCCCACTCCTGAGTCAGATTCAAGGTCTCCATAGTCTCTTCGTTTTTTGTGTTTCGATTCGTTGTTTCTCGATTCGTGCAGCCGGTCAGGGTCGAAAGCGACACGCAAACGGCCCATACGGCGGTTCGGAAGGTGTTCAAGTTCATAACGGTTCGGTTTGATGTGGTCGTCGCTCGGTTTTTTTCGGTTCACAGGACGTACGGTTTCTTTTCGCGTCGTTAAGGAATGGACAGCTTCAAAGAGAGCCGTACTGTTTTTACAGGGGCAAAGTTACGAGAAGAGCCTCACAGCGTCGTTGCTGAGAGGCTCATTTTTATTTGCTGAAAAGCTCGGTTTCGGGAATGGAGGAAGAACCGAGTGTGGATTCAGGCCAGCAGGGCAGTGGGAGGGACGCCGTACTGTTTTTTGAAAGCGGTCGAGAAGTGGGAAGGGTTTTTGAATCCCACCTCGGCGTAGACTTCGACCACTTTTCGTCCTCCCTCCTTGATTTTGGCATAGGCCACTTCGAGCCGTTTTCGGATCAGCCATTTTTCGGGCGTGAGGTCGCTGATTTTCTTGAAGTCCCGTTTGAAAGTGGCCAGACTCCGCCCCGTGTAGTGCGCCATTTCGGCCATCGTGAACTCGTACATGTAGTTTTGGTTCAGGAACTCCAGGATGTCGATTTTCCACGGTTCGTTGAAGTCGAAGAGCGTCGGCGCGAACCGGTCGTCGATGTGCAGCAGGGCGAGTAACCCCTCCTGCATTTTGAGGTCCATGAAGTCTCCCTGGGGTTTGACCTCGGGGTCGAAGTAGGGGGTCATCGAGGCGAAGAGGCTGGTGAGTTCGGCCGTCCGCGGCAATTTGATCGGTCCGCCGTCGAGCTTCGGAGTCGAGTCCGGTACGCGACCTTGACCGAAGCGGCCGTACATTTCGCGCAGAAACGGGCGGGTGAATTTCAGGAAAATACCGCAATACCGTTCGCCGTCGCAACTTTTCTTGTAGAGCGTGATGTGGTGGTCGCGCGGGATGAAGACGCATTCGCCCTTGCCGATGCGGATCTGTTCGGTTCCGTAGTCGAGCACCATCTCGCCCGCGTAGACGTAGTTCAGTGCGTAGTCGCTTGACCGGTGGATGCAGCTCCCCACGTCGTCGTAAAAGAAGCTGAAAAAGACGTCGTTATAGTTGAAGATGGGTTGGATCGGATTGGAAGATTCTTGCATACGAAATAGGGTGGTTCGTTCGGGTTTTCGTTTGCAAAGATAACGCGGAAACTTTTGAGGGCGGTGCATTTTGTACTGGCGACGAACGAAAAAACGGTTATTCCCTGTAATCCGACGGTTTGACGCCCAGA
>JAIDFC010000259.1 GCA_029054535.1 Rikenella sp.
CGGCATTCCGTCGCGATAGCGGAGCCCCTCCCAACGTTCCCTCCCCAACGGTTCGATCATCACCTCGTCCGCCCACTCATCGACCGGCCGTCCCAAGCGCGCCTGAAGAATCGCGGACACAAGTTGCGGAACGCCAGCGCTGTAATTGAATTGCTCGCCCGGCACTCCGGCCACCGGCAGCCCCAAGACAAACTCAGTACTCCGGTCCGGTATCTGTTTGAGCAGTCGGTTGGCGCCCCCGTTGAACCCGCTATTGGAGAAAGCGATGCCCGAAGTCATAGTGAGCAGGTTTTCCAGCGTGATGTCCGCCTTATCCGGATAGGCCTGCAGGAGTTCCGGCAGATAGCGGGCGATCGGCCTATTCAGGTCCTCGTCCAGCACCCCCTGTTCGACAGCCTGCTGCACCAACAGCGCGAGCACTTGTTTGGTGCACGACCAGACCGGATGAAGGCGGTCGCGATCGGCCGGGTCTTTGGTGTAGCTTTCAGCGACCAGCTTCCCGTTGCGCACTACCAGCAGACTTCTCACCTGCCACGCCTCCCGGTCAGCGTGGAAATCCTCGTAAACAGCCCGGAGCGCCTCGGCATCCATCCCCTCGGCCTCCGGCGCAGCGATCGTCCAACCGTCCGCCGCAGGCTCCGGAACGAACGAGCGGAACGGCTGTTTGATCTCATCCTCCGAAAGGCAGGAGACGGCCAGCAACGGCAACAGAAAGAGTGTCAGAAAGTTTTTAGCCATTTGAGATGATAGTTCATTGATTGGAAATTTCCCGCCCCGGCGATACTGAAGAAATCGACCCCGACCCCGAAGCGATGTTTCGCCGCCTGTTCCGCCGAAGAGAAGAACAGCGAAGCCGAAGTATGGTTATACCGTCCGAAGCTCCCGAAACGCAACCCGCGCCACGGTTCGATCAGGAAATCGTCCGCCCGGAGCGAATAGAAATAGGGTTCGTTGCGTTCGGTATGCGAAACGAAGCCGAGCAGGGAGTTTTCGACTTCCAGGTCGATCCGGCAGCAGCGCACTGCAGTCGAATACCTCGCCACGAGCTTCAGCCCGATCTCCCCTTCGGAAAAGAGATGGGCGTTTTGCAGTTCCGGATACATCTGCCACCGGTATGCCGCTTCGATCGCCGTCCCGATCCTCAACGCTCCCGCCACCCGGAAGATCGCCTCTGCCCGGAGCGGCTTCAACTCCACATCGTAGGCCACCATTCCGCGCGAGAAAGGCACCGTCAGCCGCAGGTCGGCCGCATACCCGGCCGCCATCCGGTCATAATCGACCGAATGGCGATACTCCACCCCCACCATCGGTCCGGTGAATACCAGTCCGTAGTTGAATCCCTCTTTGAGCTGTCCCGCGCCGACACTGACCGCAAGAGCATTCCGATGGGTCTGTCCCCAGCCGCTCCCCTGCCCCGCCCCGAAAAAAACGAAGAACAGCAGCAGTTTCAATTTCCAGACTTTCATAATGGGTAAAGGTACACATAAATTCGACATGGCACCGGGAGCAGATTTGGACGGGCCGGAAAGGTTGGCTACCTTTAGCTAAAATTTAACCCTTTAGGAATATGAATCTGTGGAAATTGAAAATGAGCGCCGTACTTCTCGGCCTTTGTTTGGTGGGGATGTCCGCCTCGGCTCAGGACCTGAAATCGATCCTCACGGGGGTGGCCAAAGCAGTGGCCGGCGATAAACTGACCACGGCTCAGACGATTATCGGTACCTGGTCTTTCGTCGGTCCGGACTGCCGCTTCGAGAGCGACAAACTGCTGACCCAGGCGGGCGGCGAGGCAGCGGCCGTACAGATCGAAAAGAAGCTGGCGACGGTGTACGACAAACTGGAATTGACTGGCTGTCAGTATGTTTTCAATTCGGACGGCACCTACTCGTTCGTCCACGGAAGCCGTTTTTCGGAAGGGACCTACACGTTCGATGCAGAGACCAAGACGATCACGATGACGACCAAACTAGGGATCTCGATCAAGGCCCACGTAACGGTAATCGACACTTCGATGAGCTTGCTGTTCAACGCCGACAAGTTGCTGACGGTGCTCAAAACACTGATGGGCGTGGCCGAAAAGATCAATAACACGGCCTCTACCATCTCGTCGCTGGCCAAAAACTACGACGGGCTGCTGTTGGGTTTCGAGCTGAAGAAACAGTAGTCTACGACTTGAAAAGTAAAGAGGCGTTGATATTCCGCAGAATATCAACGCCTCTTTTATGTCGTCCCCTCTCGTCCCGGAATTCCGCAACAAACGAATATACGGCGAACATAATTTCGAATCAATCATAAAATTTCGGAAAGTTTACCCGAAATTTGCAGCACAATACCCCATGGAGTGTTGTTAAGTCGAAACATTTTCTATCTTTGTGGCTGTCGGGATTCCTCTTCGGAGGGCCCGGCGGACATATTTCGATGAAAGTGTTTAGCTTTTATCCTGAATCGGAAATCTGGAAAATTTCATTGCATCAGGGATAAGCAACGACGCTCATTACTTGTATTCGTATACCTTGTTCTAAGGTATGCTATATACAGGTGTGGGGTATTGTTTATTTGATGTAAAGGCATTCCAGAGCCTCCGATTCGGTAAACTAACGACTCCACACTTTCTTTTTTTCTACACACCCTGTCTTTCGCGGAGTCGGAGGGACGAAAAATCTTTTCAAGACATGGCAACGAAACAACCAACCAAAGAATCGGCCGCCGAAGAAAGACACATCACCCTCTATACAGCCATCGGCAATATAGAACGGATCGGACAAACCATTCATACATGTTTCGAGAAAACGACCAAACAGATCGAGCAACGCGGTAACGCACTGATCCTGACCCTGCCTGACGACACACAGGTAACGTTCGTCATCCACCATCGGCAATTCAACGCAGAGTTTTTAGACAAACACATTGCCGGGATGATGAATTTCTTCAGCCGCGTCGAGACCGACCGAACCGAACTGCAACAAAACGTGCTGCTCCAGATCAGTCTGTTCAATTGCGTCATCGGCACGGCATTTACACTCGACGACAACGAAGATAGAACGAGTTATATCGTCGGTACCATTCAGGAAACGGCAGAACAGTTGAATGCGTTTCTGCTCTACGAGGACATGACCCTCTACACACCGAAACACCGACTGCTCTTCTCTATCGGAGGCGATAGCGAGTTTACCGAATACTTGCCGATCGCCAATTCCGACCTGCGTCGAGTCGGTCGAGCGGAAGAGAGCGACGCCGATCGGAATCGCAAAGAACGTTCGACGAAACAGCTTCGACAAGAGGGCGTTCCTGTCAACGAG
>JAIDFC010000026.1 GCA_029054535.1 Rikenella sp.
TCTGCCGACGTCGCTCTGGGACCAGTACGGAATCGTGCAGGACAAGGAGTATGCCGAGTGGGACTACGGATACCACCCGGAGATGATTCGGGCCTTCCGCAAACGACACGGCTACGACCCGTCGAAACTCGAGGATCCGTCGCAGGATTCGCTCTGGCTCCAGTTTCGCCTCGACCGGGTTACGGAGGTGGCCGATCGGGCAGCGAAAATCGCACACCGACACGGACTGCGGATCAGCGCCTCGCCGTTCCCGACCCCCGAGATGGCGCGGCGGATGGTCCGACAGGACTGGGGACGTTGGACGCTGGACGTGGCTTTCCCGATGATCTATCAGGGCTTCTACAACGAGGACGCGGCTTGGATCGCGGACTGCGTGCAGGCCTGCGTGGCGGCCAAACCGGAAACGATGATCTGCTGCGGACTCCACGTTCCGGACTTCTACGGCGGCGGCCGGGACGGAAAACCGACCCTCACGGAGGCCATGACGGCGGCTCTCGATGCCGGGGCGGCCGGAATCGCGTTCTTCACCTTCGACGCCATGACCGAAACCATGCGCGACGAGGTCCGGCGATTCATCGAAAGCCATCCCTGACAATTAATTCATAACATTAAAATCAATTTTTGGAATGATACGAATAGCCTTGCAGTCGAAAGGGCGGTTGAACGAGGAGAGCATCGGGTTGTTGCACGAGGCCGGAATCGGAATCGAGAGCAGCCGACGGAAATTGTTGGCCCGGTCCGAGGATTTTCCGGTGGAGATCCTGTATTTGCGGGACGACGACATTCCGCATGCCGTGGAACGCGGGGTGGCGGATTTGGGGATCGTGGGCCTGAACGAGTACGAGGAGCGGAGGTGCCGCGCAACGATCGCGCATCGGCTCGGATTCGGGAAATGCCGGTTGTCGCTGGCGATTCCGAAGGGAGAGACCTACGGGGATGCGACCTATTTCGAGGGCAAACGGATCGCGACGTCGTATCCGGTCATCCTGCGGAAATACCTGGACGACAAAGGGATCCGGGCCGAGATCGAAGAGATCGCCGGCTCGGTGGAGATCGCGCCGGCGGTGGGGCTGGCCGATGCGATATTCGACATCGTGAGCAGCGGCGGGACCCTGGTTTCCAACGGTCTGAAGGAGGTCGAGACCGCGATGCACTCCGAAGCCGTGCTGATCGCCACGCCGGGACTCGCGGCCGAGAAGCGGGCGTTACTCGACCAGTTGCTGTTCCGGATCGAGTCCGTGGAGCGGAGCCGGGGGAAAAAATACATCCTGATGAATATCCCGTCGGACCGGATTCCGGAGGCGGCGGCGATCTTGCCGGGGGTGAAGAGCCCCACCATCCTGCCGCTGGCCGAGGAGGGGTGGAGCTCGATGCACGCCGTGGTGGACGAACGCGAGTTATGGGGGCAGATCGAACGCCTCAAGGCGATCGGCGCGGAAGATATACTGGTGTTGGCGCTCGAAAAAATGATCCTGTAAGTAACGAAGAGGGGAGAGGCTATGAAAATCTATACTCATCCGCCGCGTGATGAATGGGACGCCTTGTTGGCGCGACCGTTGCAGGCGGAAAGCGACACGATCCGGAGGCGGGTCGAAGAGATCGTCGAACGCGTCCGGACGGATGGCGACGCGGCGTTGCGGGAACTGGCCGAGCGGTTCGACGGCGTCCGGCTCGACGGGTTGGCCGTAACGGACCGAGAGTTCGCCGAGGCCGAACAGGCGGTGGACGAAGGGCTGAAAACCGCCGTGCGACAGGCTTACGACAACATCGCGGCGTTCCACCGCGCGCAACGGATGGAACCGGTGCGGGTCGAGACCCTGCCGGGAGTGGTGTGCGAACAACGCAGCGTGCCGATCGGCCGGGTGGGGCTTTACGTACCGGGCGGGAGCGCGCCGCTCTTCTCGACGGTGTTGATGCTGGCCGTTCCGGCTCGGATCGCGGGGTGTCGCGAGGTCGTGCTCTGCACGCCGCCGCGGAACGACGGCACGGTGGCGGCGGAAATCCTCTGGACGGCGCGACTCTGCGGCGTGGAGCGTGTCTTCAAGGTCGGCGGGGCGCAGGCGGTGGCGGCCTTGGCGTTCGGAACTCAAAGCGTGCCGCGGGTGGACAAGATTTTCGGACCGGGGAACCGGTATGTTACGACAGCCAAGCAGCTGCTGGGGTTGAGCGCCGTGGCGATCGACATGCCGGCCGGTCCGTCGGAGGTGATGGTGCTGGCCGACGAGACGGCTCGGGCGGAGTTCGTGGCGGCGGACTTGCTGTCGCAGGCCGAACACGGACCGGACAGTCAGGCGATTCTGGTTACGACCTCGGCCGAACTGGCGCGGGCGGTCGAACGGGCAGTGGACGAACAGCTCCGAAGCCTGAGCCGGGCCGAGATTGCGACTCGGGCGTTGGCCGAAAGCCGAATCCTGGTGGTCGGGAGCGAGGCGGAGATGGTCGAGGTGGCGAACCGCTATGCCGCCGAACACCTGATCGTCGAAACGGCCGACCCGGAGCGGCTGGTCGAGGGGGTCGAACAGGCGGGGAGTATTTTTCTGGGCCACTTCTCGCCGGAGAGTGTGGGGGATTATGCCTCGGGGACCAATCACACGTTGCCGACGAGCGGTTGGGCGGCGGCATACAGCGGGGTCAATCTCGACGCCTTCTGCAAGAAAATCACGCTCCAACGGTTGACACCCGAAGGGTTGCATCGTATCGCATCGACTGTCCTGAGCATGGCGCGGGCCGAGGGACTCGACGCGCATGCACAGGCTGTCGAACGGCGAGTCCGTTCGTAGAAAGGATCGGAGCGGCGGAGGCGACGGAACTGCGGATGAAGGCCTTTCTTTCTGTCGGTTCCTCTTCCGCGCCGCACTCCGAAACTCTCCTACAATTTGCCTATCTTTGACTTTCCGTAACCGGATCTACTACACACGTTATGCACTATGCCGAATACGCCGGCCGTTCGCCGCAATTTTTCCGCCTCGGACGACCGTTCGCTCTCGAAGCGGGCGGCCTGTTGTCCGACCTGACCGTCGCTTATCATACTTACGGAACCCTGAACGAGACTCGGGATAATGTGATCTGGGTTTGCCACGCGCTGACCGCCAATTCCGACGTGGCGGAGTGGTGGCCCGGGACCGTCGTCGAGGGGGGCTTGCTCGACCCGACCCGATATTTCATCGTCTGTGCCAATAAACTCGGCTCTCCGTACGGTTCCACCTCGCCGATAACGCCGAATCCGGCGACCGGCGAGCCGTGGTACCTCGACTTCCCGACCGTAACCGTGCGCGACATGGTGCGGAGCTACCAGGCGCTGCGGCAGGCGTTGGGGATTCGCCGCATCCGGATGATTATCGGTGGCTCGACCGGCGGATGTCAGGCGATGGAGTGGGCGATCGCCGAGCCAGAGCTGTTCGACCATGTGGCATTGACCGTAACGCTGCCGAAGACAACGCCGTGGATCGTGGCCGACAGCGAGGCGCAGCGGATGGCCATCGAGGCCGATCCGACCTTTCGCGAACGGAGGATCGATGGCGGTGTGCAGGGGTTGGCGGCTGCTCGGGCGATGTCGATGCTGATCTACCGCAACTCGGTCGCTTTCAACCGCACGCAGCACGATTCGGAGGAAAAACTGGACGCGTTTCGGGCATCGAGTTACCAGCGGTATCAGGGCGAGAAGCTGTGCCGACGGTTCAACGCCCATTGCTATTATCGGCTACTTCAGTCGCTCGACTCCCACGACGTGGGGCGAGGCCGGGGAGGCGTTGAGGAGGCGTTGCGGAGGATCACGGCTCGGACTATCGTGATGGCGGTCGATACCGACATCATGTTCACCGAGCCGGAGGTTCGCGAGATGGCCGAACAGCTCGGGGCGGATTATCACGTCATCCATTCGGACTACGGCCACGACGGCTTCCTGATCGAGACGCCGGAAATCTCGCGCATTTTGAAACGCTATTTGGCGGAATAACGACTACACTTATATTATATATATGACACCGGATATTCAGCAATTGAACTTCGACAAAAACGGCGACGGTCTGTTGCCGGCCATCATTCAGGACGACCGCACGTTACAGGTCCTGATGCTGGGCTACATGAATCGCGAGGCCTACGAAAAGAGCGTGGCAGAGGGGCTTGTAACGTTCTACAGCCGGACTAAACGGCGGCTTTGGACCAAGGGCGAGACGAGCGGCAATACGCTGACGATCGTCTCGATGGCGATGGACTGCGACGCGGATGCGCTGCTGATCCGAGTGGTTCCGGCCGGTCCGGTGTGCCACACGGGGAACTCGGGGTGCTTCTCCGACTCGCCGCACGAGACCGAAGGGTTCATCCGCTACCTGCAATCGGTCATCCGGCAGCGGCATCGGGAGATGCCGCCGGCGTCTTATACCACGAAACTGTTTCAGCGCGGGATGAACAAGATTGCGCAAAAGGTGGGCGAGGAGGCGGTCGAGACGGTGATCGAGGCGGTGGCGCAGAACAAACCGGACCTGATTTACGAGGCTTCGGACTTGGTATACCACCTGTTGGTGTTGCTCGAGGCGAACGGGCTGTCGCTGGCGGACCTCGAACGGGAGCTGGCCAAGCGGCACAAGTAGGGATGACTCTGGCGATACGCAGCATCGGCCCCGTCGGGGCTCTTGGTGGAATTTTCAGCCGTCAGACTTAGGCGAGTCCCGACGACGCAGCTTCAAGTTTCCCTGTCGATGTGTCCGTTTGGCCGTTGATCCGACCGATAGGGAACGATACGTTGAGGACCCACACGAGATGGGGCGGGTTCGCTCGTGGAGAGACAGCCCGTAAGATCGAACCGGAGAAATTACGAAGAGCTATGAAAGAAAAATTGTTGGAACGCCTGTTGCGTTACGTTTCGTTCGACACCCGGAGCGATCCGGAAAGCGAGACCTATCCGTCGACCGCCCGGCAGTTGCTCCTGCTCAACCACCTGTTGGAAGAGATGGTCGCTTTGGGGTTGGAGGAGGTCGAGATCGACGAGTACGGATATGTGATGGGGAGCATCCCGTCTACTCTCCGCGAGCGGAACGGGGTACCGACGGTCGGTTGGATCGCTCATGTCGATACCTCGCCCGAGATGTGCGGCGCGCATGTGCGGCCGCAGGTGATCGATCGGTACGACGGGGGCGAGATCCTGTTGAAAGGTGCCGGGCTGACGCTGAGTCCGCGGGAGTTTCCGGAACTGTCGGCTCAGCGGGGTCATACGCTCGTTACGACCGACGGAACGACCTTGCTGGGAGCCGATGATAAGGCCGGCGTGGCGATTATTATGACTGTCGCCGAGTACCTGATGGCTCATCCGGAGATCCCGCACGGTCCGATCCGGATCGGGTTCACGCCCGACGAGGAGATCGGCCGGGGGGTCGATCGTTTCGATGTCGCCCGGTTCGGCGCGCAGGTCGCTTATACGGTGGACGGCAGCGGTGCGGGCGAACTGGAGTACGAAAACTTCAACGCGGCTTCGGCGCGGGTCGAGGTTCGCGGCCGGGGGATTCATCCGGGGTATGCCAAGGGGCGGATGATCAACGCCATTCAGGTGCTGGGCGAGTTCAACGCTTCGCTGCCCGCGGCCGAACGGCCCGAACATACGGAAGGGTACGAGGGTTTTTATCATCCGGTCTCGATGCAGGGCGATGTGGAACGGGCGGTGGCGGAATACATCGTCCGCGACCACTCGCGCGAGCGGTTCGAGGCGCGAAAGGCTCGGATGAGGGCCGAGGCGGCGCGTCTCGACGAGCGGTACGGCGCCGGGACGGTAACCTTGACCTTGGTCGACCAGTATTATAACATGCGCGAGCCGGTGGAGGCGCATCCCGAGATCATCGAGAAGGCTCGTCGGGCTATTGAGATGGCCGGTCTTTTGCCTGTCGTGAAGCCGATCCGCGGGGGGACGGACGGGGCCAGACTCTCGTACATGGGGCTGCCGTGTCCGAACCTTTTCACGGGCGGTGCCAACTTTCACGGCCGATACGAGTACTGCTCGGTGGATACGATGGAGCGGGCGGCGCAAACGTTGATCCACTTGGCAGTTCTTTGGGGCGGAGCAGAAGCGGGGTCCGAGGCGGCGGGGTAAAAAACCAGACGGAGTCGATTCCATGCAGAACATTCTCAGAGGTATGCGCGCGCAGTGTCCGATCTCGGACGAGACGGTTCGGAGGCTCTCCGAACGGCTCGTCGCGTGCCGTTTCCCGAAGCGCCACCGGTTGATCCGGGCGAACGCCTACAGCCGTTGCGCCTACTTCATCGAGCAGGGGATGACGCGATCGTTCTGGCCGGTGGAGGGCAACGAGATCACGACCTCGTTTCTGGGCGAGGGGGGATTGGTATTCAGCATGGATGAACTCTACTACGGCCGTCCGAGCGAAGAGGTGGTCGAGACGCTGGAGCCGGTCGAGGCTTATCGCATCGCGCTCTCGGACCTGCGCGAGTTGTGGGAGACCGATCTCGAACTCTGCAACTGGGGGCGGATCATCCACCAGAACGAGTACCGGCGGCTCCACCGCAGCCACAAAGAGCGGCTGACCCTTTCGGCCCGGGAGCGATACGAGGCGTTTCGCGTGCAGTTTCCGGACGTTTGTCGGCGAGTGAATCTGAGCTACATCGCGTCGTACCTGGGGATCACGCTTTCGACGTTGAGCCGGCTCCGAGGAGGGAGCGAATAATTTGTTGAGGGGCGTTGGGGGGCTTTGTTTTTGCAGTCGGCCGGCCTGGCGGTGCGCTGCCTCTTATGTTGTGGTTTTCTGAGGTCGTTATAGCGATGCGCAGTATCTTTTGTTGTGTTTTCGGCGTTCTTGACTACGGCAGACTCTTGTCCCCGCGTTTTTGTGGTTTTTCGGTGTAGGTTATAGCGATGCGTAGCATCGCCCGCCCACCGCGGGCACGCGGGGCCCGGCCGGCCCGAGGCCAGTCGGACACGGTTTTTCGTCGCCCGCCCGCCTGAAGAGGAATTTCGCTCGTTTTGCGAGAGCAAAATCGAGATGAAATTCCCGCGGGCGACGTGCGGAGAATATTTAAACGTTGCACCCGAGTCGGTCGCCCGGCAGGAACGCAACGAGCTCTGTCGAGTTGCGGGCCCGGCCGTTGGGCGGCGGCCGTCCCGCGCACCCGTAGGGTGCGGTTTGTTGTGGTAAAACGTGTGTTCATCAACTTACAACCTGAAAGGTTGCCGGCCCTGTCGCCCAGGCGCTTTGCGCCTCGGGGGTGGGCGACAGGCCGAATGAGTCGCAATAGGGCGGCTGTGATTCGCGCGATCTAGGATCGCGGTTTGTTTCGGGAGAATGGCGACCAGGGCCGGAGCTTGCGAAGCCCGCCGCGTGTCAGCGAGAAAAAGCGGGCCTTCGCGGGGCGAAGCTCCGGCCCGCCATGGTGAGATCACGGAAGATCTTCGCGTGCGATAACGACTGGTCCGCACGCCTTGCAGGCGCGGTTGTCAGCGATGTGTCGACTGCCGAAAGAGAAAGGGGGGGATTGCCAAGGGGGCGTAGCCTCCTTGGATGCGCTTTTTGCATC
>JAIDFC010000260.1 GCA_029054535.1 Rikenella sp.
CCCGCGGTGGGCAGTGGGCTGCCGGAGTCAAGAACGCCGAAAACACAACAAAAGATGCTACGCATCGCTACAACCTGCGCTGAAAACCCCAGCAAAGATCTCCCGCAGCCTATCGGGTCAAGTCCAGTTTGATCTGTCGGGCCGCTGCAATCGCTTCGTTGAGCGTTTCAGGGATCGTTTTCGGCCCCGTCGCCGTGCCCGCCAGGTAGACCCCCGGAAGCGACGACCGCACCGTCCCCGTATACGGATTGCGCGGCGCGAAAAAGCCGTTCGGTTGCGTCGGCATTCCGAACCCGGCACAACAGCCCGGCGCACGCATCCCCACCAGCAGAACCAGCATGTCGACCGTCATCCGCAGCGGCCTCCCCACCAGCGTATCCTCGACCTTGAGCTGAATCCGTTTGTCTTGGGTCTCGCCCGCTTCGGAGATCCGCCCCCGGATGTACGTAACGCCGTGTTCGACCTGCGACCGACGGTACAGCTCTTCGTAGCCGTTGCCGAACGCCCGGAGATCCATGTAGAAGTTCGTAACCTGCACCCCCGGTACCGCCTCGGTCAGCTCGACGGCCTGTTTGATCCCCGTGATGCAACAGACCTTCGAGCAGTGATTCTGTCCCACCTTTTCGTCCCGAGACCCCACGCAGTGCAGAATCGCCACCCGACCGGGCGCCTCGCCGCTACGCATCGTTACGCGGCCCTCGCGGAACATCCCCTCCAGCTCGGCCGAGGTAATCACGTTTTCGTACATCCCGTAACCGTACTCCTCCTTGAGTCGCGCGTCGAAGAGGTCGAACCCCGTGGCCACCACCGCCGCGCGCCCTTCGAACCGCCGCCCGTCGGCCGTCAGCGCCGCTACCCCGCTCTCGGTCGGGTTCAAGGCCGAGATCTCGCACCCCACGACGGTCTCGATCCCCCGCGTCGCCGCCACGAGGCTGTCGATTACCTCCCCGGCCGGGTGCTGCGTCGGAAACAACCGGTCCCAACCCGCCACATGTCCTCCCGTTTTCGGAGAGCGTTCGAGAATCAACGGCGCGAACCCCTCTTCGCGCAAAGCCGCAGCCGCCTGCATCCCCGCAATCCCGCCGCCAATCACCAGTATCCGTTCTTGTGCCATATGTGTCGTTTGTGTGGTCGTTATCTATAAAGCCGCCGGATCGTACGCCGCTACCGAGAGCGGCTGTCCGATGAATTTCCCGTTTTTACCCAGATATTTCGCCGCGGGGTCGTACTCCACGCCGAGTTTGTCCAAGAGCGGCTCGACGGGCACCTGGTGCATCTGCAACCCGAGGTCCCACGGGTCGATCCCCATCACCAGTCCGGCCATCTCCTCGTACGTCAGCACCGGAATCGCATACCGGTTTTCACCGTTCATGGCGTTCAGCGTGAACTGCCACCGGTCCAGGAACATGGCGCATCCCGGACAGTTGGCCACGATAAAATCCGGATCGTACGGCGCCATCGACTCGAGTTTCTTCTGCGAGTTGGCCACCGAATAGCCTCGATTGGCCTGCACCAGGTAGTTCCGGAATCCGAATCCGCAGCAGTGCCGTCGTTCCGGATAGTCGACCGACGCACCGCCCCACGCTTCGACCATCCCGGCCAACACGTACGGGAACTCGGCACCGCCGATCCCCTTCTTGGGAAACACCTTGGCATAGTGGCATCCGATATGGTCCACCACCTTCAGCGGCTCACCCGTCGCAGCGTTCACCAACCGACGCACCCCCTTTTCCGCGATCCGGTCCCGCACATGAAACATCAGGTCCGACGTATGAACCAGGATCTTCGGTTTCCGGAACTCCCGCCCGGTGGCCTTGAAAAGGTTCTCGCGAGCCTTCTCCTCCAGCTCCGGGAAGTGGTGCCACATGTCCAACACCTCGCTGTAAATCCCGAAAGAGGTGATACAAGAAGCCACATAATTCTCATACCCGCACTCGGTCATCAGGGCAAACTGACGGGCCACGATGGCCATAGTAGTCTCCAGGGGCACGACATCCGAATGGTACCCGATCCCGGTACAGGTCGTATGCCGGGGGTCCTCTACGATGTCCATCCCCAGATCGTTCCGCAGGATATCAAGAAAGGCTTTCTCGGATCCCGGGAAAAAGTTCTGACGGATACAGCTCCGCGCATAATAGTAATGATCGTCGGCGATCTCCTTGCTGTACTCCTGCCAGTTGGCGTATCTGTATTTCATCTTCTTTCTGTCTTCTTTCGTTCGGTTTTCTTGCAAGCTGTGTTTGGCTACCGTATGGAACTGTCTCTTGTGGCTCCCCCAGCCTCATGCTTCGGTCATTCAGACCGAAGCC
>JAIDFC010000261.1 GCA_029054535.1 Rikenella sp.
CTCCCAGCCCGTTTAAGAGTCCCCGAAAGTTCCCCGAAAGCTCATGCTTCTTCGCCGTGCTTTGAAAAACGGCGGTCTGCCGCTACCCCTCCGGATAGCGGCAGACCGCCGCCTCAAAAAAACCGCCCCTAAGAAATGCGAACTACTCGATCGCGAACGTCGCCACGATCACATTCTTTTCGTCCCGATTGTTCGGATTCTGGACCGTAATCCCATACTCGCCCGGCTCCTGTTTGTCGAGCGTCAGCAAGTAAGAGCTTTCGCCGTACTTCTTCCCCGTGAACGGCACGTAATCCAACTTATTGGACTTGACGCTCCCGAACGAGCTGACCGAAGCCGTCTCGGCCAAACGTTGCTTTTTGTTGCTCTCGAAACGAAAAATATTGATAATCGCCATCGGATCCGTCTGGTTGTCGACCGCCTTGACGACCAACCGGATCGGTTTCGCCTTGTCCAACCGCACAGCCGCCGCCGGCCCGTCGATCACGAGTTTCGTTTTCGACTTCCCAATCCCGAACATGATCCCCGTCGCATTGACCCGCGACTGGAGCATCACGGTCTGTTTCTCGAGTTTCGTGGTCGCGCCTGTTTCCGAATCGACGAAAACGACCTCGCCGATGAAATCGGGTTCCGGGCAGTCGATCTCCTGCGCCGAAGCGAATCCCGTCGCCATCAAAAACGTCAAACAAGTAAAGAAAAATTTTTTCATGGCCGATATTGAAGATTGATTACCCTACAAATATAGTTAAAATTTACAAACTATCGAAACAAAAAAAAAAAAACGGAAACAAAAATTCATTTACCCAACATTCTGTCGACTACCACGCGACGAACATGCGCCCCTCGAAATTTCGTTTCATCCCACCGGAACAATTCGCCCTGATTTGACGTATCTTTGTCCTTTTTTCTTTCCCCTCGAGGAGAACGTTCTCCCCTCCCGCAAAACCTCGACCGAATCATGAGCGACAGCATCAAACACGAATGCGGTATCGCGATGGTCCGCCTGCTGAAACCGGCGGAACACTACCGACAAACCTACGGCACCGACCTCTGGGGTCTGAACAAGCTCTATCTGTTGATGGAGAAGCAGCACAACCGCGGACAGGAAGGAGCCGGAATCGCCTGCGTAAAACTCCGGGCCGAACCCGGCGAAGAGTACGTTTTCCGCGAACGAGCCATGGGCGCCGGCGCGATCCAGGAGGTGTTCGACGCCGTGCGACACGACCTGGAGAGCGATCCGCACCACCGTCCTTTCGTCGGCGAACTCTACCTGGGCCACCTGCGCTACAGCACCACCGGACGGTCCGGCATCTCGTACACCCACCCGTTCCTGCGGCGCAACAACTGGCGGTGTCGAAACCTGGCGCTGGCCGGCAACTTCAACCTCACGAACGTAGACGAACTCTTCGCCCATATCGTCGCCCGCGGCCAGCATCCGAGACACAACGCCGACACGTTCATCCTGCTCGAACAGCTGGGCTACCTGCTCGACAGCGAAGTCGACCGGCAATACAGACATTACAAAGAACAGGGAATCACCGGCGCCGACCTGAACGAGGCTATCGAACGGAATCTCGACCTGGAACGGATCCTGCGCGAAGCCTCGACCCTCTGGGACGGCGGCTACGTGATCTGCGGTCTGACCGGCAGCGGCGACATGTTCGCCCTGCGCGACCCGCACGGCATCCGCCCGGCTTTCTACTACGTCTCGGACGACGTGGCGGCCGTCGCCTCCGAACGACCGGTCCTCCAGACCACGTTCGACATCGAGACCGAACAGGTCGAAGAGCTCCTACCGGGACAGGCTCTCATCGTTACGAAAGCCGGAGAACGGCGGCTGGTGCAAATCCGACCGGCCGAGGAACCTCGCCCCTGTTCGTTCGAGCGGATCTACTTCTCGCGCGGCAGCGACCGCGACATCTACCGCGAACGCAAAGAGCTGGGACGACTCTTAGTGCCGGAAGTACTGGCACGGGTCGACAACGACTTCGCCCGCACGGTCTTTTCGTTCATCCCGAACACCGCCGAGGTGGCCTACATGGGGATGATGGAGGGGCTGCAAGAGGCGTTCGACCGGCAGAAATGCCACGCCCTGGTGGCCGCTCGCGACACGCTGACCGAGGCCGAGATCTGCGACATCATGGCCCGCCGGGTCCGGACCGAGAAGCTGGCCCTGAAAGACATCAAGCTACGAACCTTCATCGCCGAAGACGCCAGTCGGGACGACCTGGCGGCACACGTCTACGACACGACCTACGGCACGATCCGTCCGGGCGTAGACTCGGCCGTGGCGATCGACGACAGCATCGTCCGCGGGACGACGCTCCGTCGCAGCATCGTACACATCCTGAGCCGACAACGGCCGCGTAAGATCGTGATCGTGTCGAGTTCGCCGCAGATCCGCTATCCGGACTGCTACGGGATCGACATGTCGAGCATGGGCGAATTCATCGCTTTCAACGCGGCGATCGAACTACTCCGCGAGCGGGGGATGACCAATCGGATCGAGGCGGTGTACGCGGCTTGCAAGACACAGGAGAACCGGCCGAAAGAGGAGATCGTGAACTATGTTCGACAGATTTACGAGCCGTTCACGGACCGCGAGATTTCGGACCGAATCGCTCGGATGATTACGCCGCCGGAGTGCCCGTCTACGGTAGAGGTGGTCTACCAGACGATCGACGACCTCCACCGGGCCTGTCCGAACCACTCGGGCGACTGGTACTTCTCGGGCGACTACCCCACTCCGGGCGGACTCAAGTTGCTGAACCGGGCCTTCATCGACTGGTACGAAGGGCGCGGGCGGGCCGATCGATAGGCCTCTGCGGTTAGCGGCGGATCCGTCATTCCTCACCCGAATAACCCGTAAAACACCCTGCAGACCCGGCTCCGGGCTACCGCCCCTGTAGTGCCGGTACGTTATGGCACGTCGGCCGCAACGGATACGGTTGGTCGGCGACGGTTACGGATGTCGATGCCTGTTTTCTGTACTTCAATTCCAACGGAGTCGGCCCGAATAACTACGACAGCCGTGCGGACGGCATTCAGTTGCGTTGCCTCCAGGAATAGGGAGAGGGGCCGATCGGCACTCCAGCCGGGCGAAGTGTGTTTGCAAGAAAACTTCGTCCTCGGGCGCGCCCCCCCCGGCGCCCGCCTGTGGCGTTCGCCCCGCGCCGAGGCCGACGACTCATAGAGTCGCTGTTGCTTTCAGACTTGCGGTTGGTTTCGGCTCGTTTCTATTGAAGACAACCGGTTCCGCCGAGGGAAATTTTCCTTTCGGGGAGAGTTGGCGGATTCCCTCTAACCCGCTCAAGCCGCGGAGGCTCATCCTTTTTGGTATGCCCCAAAAAGGATGCAAAAAACGCATCCAAGGGAACTCACGCCCCCTTGGCAATCCCCCCTTTCTTTTATTCTCATCTCTGGAACATCGCCGCAATCCGCGATCGCAGGTCGCGCGGATCGCCGCCACCCCACGCGGCGGACCGGTGCCGGACGGCACTCGAAAACTGGAGTTTGCTCAGCAAGCCTCCGCGGGCGGCAACCCTTTTTACCTGGACTCAACAACCGCGACTGAAAGTCGCGCGGGCCGAACGCCTCCCGAGGGGAGG
>JAIDFC010000262.1 GCA_029054535.1 Rikenella sp.
CGGTGCCGCTCGGCACGCGAAAACTGGAGTTTGCTCGGCAACATGCAAGAACTGCGCTCCCGCGCGGGGCCGCGTGCCCGCGGTGGGCGGCGATGCTCCGCATCGCTATAACATCCTAAAAACAATTTCAGCCCCAACGGGGCCCCGCGGTGGGCGAGCAATGCTACGGCATTGCCGAAAACATCCGGCAACAAAACCCGACAAAAGATGTTGCGCTTCGCTGGCGTATCGCTATAAAACCTCGCTGAAATCCCAATCACTTATCCCCGTACATCTCGGCGTAATACCGTTCGTAAGCGCCCGAAGTGATGTGGTCGAGCCACTGTTGATTGTCGAGGTACCACCGGATCGTCTTTTCGATCCCCTCCTCGAACTGCAACGACGGCTCCCAACCCAACTCCTCGTGCAGCTTCGTCGAGTCGATCGCGTACCGTTTGTCATGACCCGCCCGGTCCTGAACGTAGGTGATCAACCCCTCGGAGTGCCCCTCCGGATTCCCCAAAAGACGGTCGGCAGTCCGGATCATCACCCGAATCAGGTCGATATTCCGCCATTCGTTGAACCCGCCGATGTTGTAGGTCTCCCCGACCCGACCCCGATGGAAAATCGTGTCGATCGCCCGAGCGTGGTCGATCACATAGAGCCAGTCCCGCACATTCTCGCCCGTGCCGTAAACCGGAAGCGGCTTCCCGTGCCGAATATTGTTGATGAACAGCGGGATCAGCTTCTCCGGAAACTGGTTCGGTCCATAGTTGTTCGAGCAGTTCGACACCACGATCGGCAACCCATAAGTATTCCCGAAAGCACGGACGAAATGGTCGCTCGACGCCTTCGACGCCGAGTACGGAGACTGAGGATCGTAAGCCGTCGTCTCCACGAAGAAGGTCCCCGGATCGTGCAACGACCCGTACACCTCATCCGTCGAGACATGATAGAACAGTTTGCCGTTCATATCCTCCGCCCAAGCCTCGCGAGCCGCCTGCAACAGCGACAACGTACCCAGCACATTCGTCTGCGCGAAAGCGAACGGATCCCGAATCGACCGGTCCACATGGCTCTCCGCAGCCAGGTGAATCACCCCGTCGATCCGATGATCGGCGAAAATCCGACGCATATGCTCCAGATCGCAAATATCTCCCTTGATGAAGTGATAATTCGGACAATCTGCCGCCACATCCGCCAGGTTCTCCAAATTCCCCGCATAGGTCAACTTATCGAGGTTGTAAATCTGGTAATCGGGATAGTTCCGGCAAAACAACCGAACCACATGACTCCCGATAAATCCGGCTCCGCCGGTAATTAATACGTTTCTCATGGTCTTATGATTTCCCTTCGCAATCAATTCCGCGAGCGAAGGTATCTCTTTTTTCTCTTTTTTGCCAATCGTAGCGATCAGTCCCATAATAGCCCGGCTGCGTTTACTTTTTGTTCTCCTTCAGCAAATCCCGAATCTCGGTCAACAACTGCTCCTCTTTGGTCGGCTCCGCCACCGGCTTCGGAGCGTTCTCCGCCTCGATGGCAGCCTTGCTCTTCAGCATGTTGATGAATTTTACCAACGCAAAAACCGAAAATGCGATGATGATAAAGTCGATCACCGTCTGAATAAACTTCCCGTAACCGATCACCACCGCCGGCTCATCTCCCACGGCACGTTTCAAGGTAAACGCCAAATCCGAAAAATCGACGCCACCCAACAAAACCCCGATCGGAGGCATGATCACATCGCTAACCAACGAACTCACGATTTTCCCGAAAGCGGCACCGATAATGATCCCCACAGCCATGTCTACGACGTTCCCGCGCATGGCGAATTTCTTAAACTCGGATAACCATTTCATAACACTATTGTTTTATTGCTTTTCTATCGACTATTCATGTCCGGCGGATACCGATCGGGATACACTCACTCATGCGCATCTCAGCCTAAATCACTCCCGACAAGCGTTCCAACCGATTTTCCTCTCCTTCCCCTTAAAACACCCCATGCGACAGCCTCGTTTCTCCGAGGTCTCACCCTGGCGGGTCGGTCCCCATATCAGTCTCTTATACACATCACCGAGCCCACCAGACAACTCACAAGAGAGTACGCCGAAATAGGCAAGATAAA
>JAIDFC010000263.1 GCA_029054535.1 Rikenella sp.
CATTTTCATCCGTGCACTCAATCCCTACGGGCTGGCGAAAGAAAATGACGACTGGAACGCCTATTGCGACCGATTCGTGGCGTTTTACAAACAGGCGTTGGAATACATTCTCGAAATCAACAAGTCGGGCGAGGAGATGTTCGTCGAGGAGTTCACAACGCTTATTCTGCGCAAGATTCTCACTCCGTTTCCGATCGGGTTCGTCGACTTGCAGTCTCCGTCCGGCATCGTCAACGGGGTGGCGGTTTACAACTACGATGGGTACGTCTACGCCTCCGACGAGTCTCGTATGTTGGCTGAGTATGGCGATTATACATTTCGTCTGGGGAAGGTAACCGACCGATACGAGGAGTTGTTCTATGGACACAAGGTGCAGGGTATTGCGCGGTTATGGGCGACCGAATATATTGCCGGATGCGCCGATTGCGCATTCCAATCGATTTGCGGAGCCGATCCCGTGCGGAACTATTCCACGCAGGGCGATATGTATGGTTTTCGGCCGACCTCTAATTTTTGTCGCAAGCATAAAGCGATCATCGAATATGTTTTCACTTTGCTGACCGAACGCAGGGAAGAGGTTTTGCCTATTTTCAAGAGTTGGATTACGGGAACTCGCGGATGATGAGAGATACGATCGACATAGCTTCCAACGACAATGCACTGTTCGTTACGTCGCAGTGTAATAATCGGTGCGTCATGTGCTGCCAGCCGCCCTTGCAGCGGAACGATCTGGATGGTTATTTCCAAAAGAATATGACGTTGATCGATTCTGCACCGCAGGAGTTATCGTCCATCGGCATTACTGGCGGCGAGCCGACGTTGCTCGGCGATCGTTTGTTCGACATGATCCGCCGTATTAAGACGAAGTTGCCCGAAACCGAAATCCACCTGTTGACGAATGGACGGGCGTTCGCCGATCGGGCATATGCACGGCAACTCGCCGCATGCGGAGTGGAAAGGATTCTGCTGGGGATTCCGCTCCACGCCGACAACGCCGCCGACCACGATGCGGTAACACAAGTCCGAGGTTCGTTCGATGAAACGATGCTCGGACTATACAACCTCGCCCGCTACGATATCGGAATCGAACTGCGTGTGGTCATTACTCGGCTCAACTACCGCCGTCTGCCGAAGCTACCGGATTTCATCTACCGCAATCTACCTTTCGTGGAGTTCATTTCCCTGATGGGTTTGGAGTACACAGGCTATACGATAAAAAACAGCGATTCCGTGTGGATAGATCCGTTGGATTATCGGTCGGAATTGAGACAGGCTGTTATGGAATTGCACGATTGGCGCATGGATGTTTCCATCTTCAACCTGTCGCGATGTGTGCTTCCCGAACCATTGTGGTCTTTCGCTCGAAAATCCATATCGGACTGGAAAACGAAATATCCCGATATATGCGGGGAGTGTACGGAACGGGCGGAGTGTTGCGGTTTGTTCGCTACTTCTCGAATACAAAGTCGGGGAATCAAACCGTTTAGCGAATCATTGGATACGCTAGAATAAACGCGCCGGTTTGTCGTCCGAACCGCTATGACGTTACCGTGTTGGTAAACGGGCTTCCGTTGGTGCATGTCGAACTGAAACGTCGCGGCGTCGACATCAAGGAGGCGTTCAACCAAATAGACCGTTACCAGCGCGAAAGTTTCTGGGCCGGCAGCGGACTGTTCGAATATGTGCAGCTGTTCGTTATCTCGAACGGCACCTATACCAAGTATTACAGCAATACGACCCGTCAAAGCCGTATCAAAGAGTTGTCGAACAGCGGCAAGGCTAAGAGCAAACAGACGAGCAACAGTTTCGAGTTCACCTCGTGGTGGGCGGATGCCAACAACCGGCCGATTACCGACCTCATGGGCTTCGGCCGTACGTTCTTCGCCAAACATACGCTGCTCCAGCTGCTGACCCGATATTGCGTATTCACCTCCGACCGCATGCTGCTCGTCATGCGTCCCTATCAGGTCGTGGCGACGGAGCGCATACTGGGTAAAATAAATATCGCCGACAACTACAAGCAGTACGGTTCTGTCGAAGGCGGCGGATACGTCTGGCATACGACGGGCAGCGGCAAGACGCTGACCTCGTTCAAGACGGCACAGCTGGCCAGCAAATTGCCCTACATAGACAAAGTGTTGTTCGTGGTTGACCGCAAAGACCTCGACTACCAGACCATGCGCGAATACGACAAATTCCAGCGCGGGGCGGCCAACAGCAATACGAGTACGGCGATTCTGAAACGGCAGTTGGAGGACCCGGCGGCGAGAATCATCATCACGACGATTCAGAAACTGTCGGTCTTTATCGGGCGTCATGCGGAGCATCCTGTGTTCCAGCAAAAAATCGTCCTCATCTTCGACGAGTGCCACCGTTCGCAGTTCGGCGACATGCACACGGCCATTACCCGAAAGTTCAAACGCTACTTCCTCTTCGGTTTCACCGGCACGCCCATTTTTGCCAAGAATGCCGTAAGCGGCGGCAAACCCGATCTGCGGACGACCGAGCAGGCGTTCGGCGAGCAACTGCACACCTATACGATCGTCCATGCCATCCATGACAAGAACGTGTTGCCGTTCCGCATCGAGTATATCCGCACCGTCAAGGAAAAAGAGGAGATCGAGAACTCGATGGTGTGGGACATCGCCCGCGAGGAGGCTCTGGCAGACAAACGACGGATTGCCAATATCGTCGCTTATATTCTACAGCATTTCAACCGGAAGACGAAACGCACCGCGAAATCGTACGAGTTCCATGCCGTAACCAATATCGGCGAGATGGCATCGGCCGGGCATCGCAATACGATCGAGGAGGTGAAACGGCGGACTCGTCTGACGGGGTTCAATTCGATTTTCGCAGTCTCCTCCATCGAGACGGCTAAAATGTACTATGCCGAATTCAAACGGCAAATGGCGGAGTTGCCGAGCGCACAGCGGCTGAAAGTGGCTACCATTTACAGTTTCGGCGTAAATGAAGAGACGGACGACTTCATCATCGATGAAAACCCCGAAGATACGAGCGGTTTGGACCGGAGTTCTCGCGATTTTCTGGAAGCTGCCATCCAGGATTACAACGCCATGTTTTCGACCTCTTACGATACGTCGAGCGACAAGTTCCAGAACTACTATAAGGACGTGTCGCTTCGCATGAAGAATCGGGAGCTGGATTTGTTGATCGTCGTCAATATGTTCCTGACGGGCTTCGACGCCACGACGCTCAACACGCTGTGGGTCGATAAAAACTTGCAGATGCACGGTCTGTTGCAGGCCTATTCGCGCACGAACCGCATTCTGAACTCGATCAAAACGTTCGGCAATATCGTCTGTTTCCGCAACCTCGAAACGGCCACGAACGAGAGCCTCGCTCTGTTCGGGGACAAGGAGGCGGCAGGGATCGTGCTGCTCAAAACATTCGACGAGTATTACAACGGCTACACGCAGAACGACAAAGAGATTCGCGGATATGCGGAATTGGTCGACGAGTTGTTGGCGAAATATCCCGTCGGAGAACAGATCGTCGGAGAACAGAACAAAAAGAACTTCGTGCGGCTTTACGGGGCGATTTTGAAGTTGCGGAATATCCTTTCGACGTTCGATGCCTTTGCCGGTCGCGAAATTCTGACCGAGCGCGATGTGCAGGATTACCACAGTGCGTATATCGACCTGTACAATGAGTTCAGACCGAAAAAGCACGAGGCGGAATCGATCAACGAAGACCTCGTGTTCGAGATGGAGCTTATCAAGCAGGTGGAAGTCAATATCGACTACATTTTGTCTTTGATCCGTAAATACCACGAAGAGCATTTACAGGACAAGGAGATCATCGTGTCGATTCGCAAGGCGATCGATTCGAGCGTCGATCTGCGCAACAAGAAGGAGCTGATCGAGCGATTCATTGAATCCCTGACGCCCGAATCCGACGTGGACGAAGATTGGCGCGCTTATGTCGAGGAGCAGCGCCGCGCCGAGCTGGATCGGATCATTGCCGACGAAAACCTGAACCCGGACGAGGCTTACAAATTCATGGACAACGCTTTCCGCGACGGGTTCGTTCAGACGACCGGAACGGCGATAACCCAAGTGCTGCCGCCGGTCTCCCGTTTCACGCCCACCGGCGACCGCACGAAGAAACGCGAGGCGGTGATCGAACGGCTGACCGCGTTTTTCAATCGGTTCTGGGATATCACGTCAGAAACTAAAGAATAACAGCGGATATGGGGCTTTTTTCAGAGAGATACGCTTACACCGAAACCTTCGGCGTGATTTTTTAGGGAGAAATACACCTTCGGAAACGGCTTGGTTATAGACGGATTTCAAGACACTGAGTTTGGTGGCGATGCTGTTGTTGATATTACCCCTCTGACGCAAGAAGATTTCGAATTCGCGCAGATAGGCGACGTCCAACTGTTCGAAACGCAGATCGCTGTCTCGGAATTGCCGTATCAGGGAGAGGGTCGCTCGGTGTTTATCGGCTGATCCGTATCGCTCTGTCTGTTCCAACCGTTCAATCACCTGACGAAAATAGGATTCGACGTTGCAGGCTAGTCGTTGGCCTACGCGCTCGAACAGGCTCTCGAATGTTACAGGGATGTCGAGGGCTTCCAATTTCTGTATCTTGCGTTCGTAGGATTTGACTTGGGGGGTAATCCGAAATCGCATAAATCGACATCACACACTATTCAAACAAAAATGAGCGATAATCTGCTGATTATCACTCATTTAAGATGAGTGGAAAACGATGCCGCATCTGCATTCTGAAGTCGCTGTATATCAATCGTATTGCAAAAGGACGTTTCCGTTGTACCACGCTTTGGCTATGCGCGAAGAACATCGGATTGCTCGACTATTCCAAGAATCTTTCAATACTTTGTAAAGATAGATGATATTTTCAAATTCTCTAAACTTCTTTCTGTGGTTTATTCTGTTTTAAAAATACTACCGACAGCACCGAAGAGGTGAATAGAAAGCAAATTTGCCTACAATCAATAAAAAACCGCGTTATTTCCATTGAAAAAATATTTGGGTGTCCGTAATTTACGGACACCCAAACAGAACTTGTTACGAATAGAAATCACGGTAGACCATCATGTACTATTTCACGATTTTACCGATGATACTTTTCACTTGTTCGCACAAAACTCCCGGAGTATCGAGTACCCGAGCAATCGTTTGGTTCTTATTTGTCGAGCGAGTAATCTTGGCTTTCAGATTTTGCACCTCAGCTCGATTGATTCCAGTTTTTTCAAGAAGCGATACGACTTCATCAATATCTGCCGATGTTAAAGCTGCGATATCTTTTTTCAATTTTTCATTCAACTGAGCCTTTACAACATCGGCAGCGGCTCTTACTTTTGTGATGTCTGCCATAATTATAATTTATTTAAGTTTGCTATCTATTTTTTCAAATGCTGTTTGTGCAGTACTTAGAATGGAGTCGGCTCTTTGCAGATACCGATCTATCTGTGTATCGATCTTATCCGTATCGACAAATCGGGATAATAGTTGTTTCCGTTTCTCTTCCAGAGCATTAGCACTATCTATATTCTTTGTTATGACATCATTCATCTCCCGGGCTGTATTATAATGGGCATGGATAATATCGAGCAGCTTCTCTTTTTCCGCGTTCAGAGGAATTAAGAGCGAATCTCGTTGTT
>JAIDFC010000264.1 GCA_029054535.1 Rikenella sp.
GAAGAGAAACCGTGTCAGACGCGCTCGGGCCGCGCGGCCGCGGGTGCCCCCGCTGGGCGGGCGATGCTACGCATCGCTATAACCGGCACCGAAAAACCACAAAACGCGATGGGCAATGGGCTGCCGTAGTCAAGAGCAACATCCTAAAAACACAAAGCCCCCCAAAAACCGCCGAGTGGGCGATGCCGCGTTTCGCTATAAATCCCTGCGACGGCAACGGTTGTTCGCAAAGAGAACGGTTCCGTCCGGCTCAATGTAAAATCAAAAATTACAGGCGATTACACCGCGAAAAGAAGTCGATCGCTTCGAGTTCGCGTTTCATGGCCGCCTCTTCGTCCGGCGTGATGTTTCGGAACGGCGTCCGGTTGGGACCCAAGTCCAGCCCGATCAGCTTCATGATCCGTTTTCCGCCGACGATGTTCCCCCGGTAGTTGCAGATCACATTGATGACCGCTTGCGAGAAATTCTGTCGTTCCCGTGCCAGCTCCAAGTCTCCCGCCTCCCAGGCTTCGATGATGCCGACCAGTTCGCGTCCGTTGTAGTTGGTCGTCCCTCCGATCCCCCCCTGCGCGCCGCCCATCGCCAGGCACGGCAGAATCGTTTCGTCCTGTCCGTGGAGCATGTCGAACTTACCGTCTTTGTAAAGTCGGCACTGGTTGTATTCGTACAAGCTCTCGAACGTGTATTTGATCCCGGCGAAGTTCGGGATCCGTCCGTCGACCGCCCGGAGAAACTCGACCATCGAGAGGTAGGCTCCGTTGAAAGCCGGGATGTGGTAGAAGTAGAACGGCAACTTCGGTGCCCCCGCCGCGATCTCCTCGCAGTATTTGACCAGCTCTTCGACCCGTCCGATCTTCGGGAACGGCGGCGCCATCGCCCCGATCCCCCAGGCGCCGATCTGTTGGGCATGCTGGGCGAGGCGAAAGCTCTGTCGCACACAGGTGCTCCCGACGTGGACGATCACTTTGAAATCCGCCGGTGCGGCGGCCATCCAGGCTTCGGCCAGTTGCATCCGCTCCTCTTCGGTGAGCATGTATCCTTCGCCCGACGAGCCGTTGATGAACACTCCGCGGAGTCCGTTCTTGCGGAGCATGGCGGCATAGGCCGGAATCGGTTCGAGGTTGATGTCGCCGTTCGGGTGGAACGGTGTGAATGGGGCGTCGATGAGTCCTTTGATTTTTTCCATGACGTGTGTGGATCTTCGGTTTATTCAGGTTCGTGCCGGCTGCGACGTGCGGTCGACACGCGATTTTCACGATAGCGTATCGTTGTTTTTGAGGGTGGAATCACGCGGGCGGCGCGATCAAAAAACGGTCGTAGGTTGGTCCAGGATCCCCGGAATCGGGTCGATCGAGAGTACGGTCTCGTCGTCCAGCGTGAGTTTGAGCGTTACGTCTATAGCGAGATTCCCGTCCTCCCCTACGATGTGGTTTTTTTCTGCCGGCAAGGTCCGCGCTTCGAGGGTGAAGACGCGGCCGATGCCGGTTATGTCCAGCGTCGGATAAGTCTCGAAGTAGTCGGTCAGCGCGATGCTCGAGTAGGTCGACTCCGCGGAAAGAAACCGCAACTCCATGATGTCGTTCAGCGAGCTGCCTTTGGGATGTTCCTCGTCGTAGTCCGCCTGGGTAATCAGTTCGATCCCTGTGATATGCGTAGACGGGAGCGGTTTTTCGACGATTTCCTCCTCTTCGCCGTAGGTCCAGAGCAGGCGGTCCCGAACGAACTCGATGCGCTCCAGACCGACCTCGACTTGGCACGTCTGCTGCGAACCGATCGGAAGTCCGGAGTCGTCGTAAATATTGATGTCGCAAAGTGCCGACTGCGCATTCAGTCCTTTGTCGTCGTCCAGGGTGTAGAGTATTCGTCCCGCCTGTACCTCGGGCGATTCTACATCCTCCGTCGGTTCGGGTTCCTGTTCGATTCTCTCTTTCGAGCAGCCGGTTCCGACCACCAGTGTCGAAGCCAGCAATGCCAGGACCGTAGCCCGGCCGATCGATGCGGTTTTCATCGTGTGTATCCTGTAGGGTTCGTTTCGTTATGTTTTCAACCGTCAAAGGTCGAAAAAAATCCGTGAAATTATAGTCGGCGGGATGGAAGTTTTGTCGTGTTTTTAGGCTAAGCGTCCAATAAACCCGGAAGCGGGTTGGTCAGGAGTACCGTCCCGTCTTCCAAAGTGAGTTTCAAGGTAACATCCACTTTGCAGGCGGTTCCGAGAAGGACCAGAGCGAGTAGGGTCGGAATGATTATATATGTAGCTTTCATTGCTGTATTTTTTAGAAAATTTAAAAATAAAATCCGCCGATTTTTACAAATATAAGTCGAAGAAATAAAATATCCAACCTTTTGGCCCCTCTTCTCTCGGCCGTTCTTAAACCCCGCGACAACCGGCTCGGAACTCCTTCGGCGAGACCCCCTCGTGGCGTTTGAAATAGCGACCCAAGTAGGATTGATCCGGAAAATTGAGCCGGTCCGAAAGCTCTTGGATGCTCAGTTCCGTGGACTGGAGCAGTATCTTGATCTCCATCAGCGTGAAGTGGTCGATGATCGCCTTGGCCGATGCGCCGACGATGCGGCGACAGATGCTCGTCAGGTACTTGGTCGAGATGCAGAGCCGATCGGCGTAGAAACTGACCTCGCGTTCCGAGCCGGCGAACTCGTGGATCTGCGTCATGAACCGTCGGAACAGCTCCTCTTGCCGATTCCCCTCCTGAATCTGGAGACGGTCGAAGAATCGGTGCGTCTTGTCGTATAGGTCCAGCAACAGACTGCGTAGCAGCAGTTTAGCGATCTGGTCGCGATTTCGGTTCTGTTTGTCGGCATAGATCGCCGCCAGGCTCCGGATGATGCCCAGCGCCGTCTCCGAATCCTGACTTTTGGTCGGGATCGAGCCGCAGGGATGCTCTTTCAGGAAACCGAACAACCCCAGCCCCACACGGAACGAAGCCTCCTGGAGCAGCTCGTTGGAGAAGTAGCAGAGCGATAGTGTAAAATCGGGGCTGATGCTGTCGATTCGGAAGATCGTCCCCGGCAGAAATACGCCCCCCGTGTCGGGCGTAATCGAGTACCGTTTCAGGTCGATCGTTACGACAGCCCGTCCCTGGCGGCAGATGAAGATCATTCCGCCGTTCTGTTTTCGGAGTCGGTTGGTGGCCAACCGGGTGAAAGAATAGGTGCCGGCGACGAACGAACGTCGGAGGGTCGCCTTTTCCGAATAGTTGCCGTTCATAGCTGTTTCGTGCGTGTTCGTAAAGTTTGGGTAAGTTGAAAAAAGGTCAGGCAAAAATAACGAATTCGCCCCATTCAACGGTCCGGTTTGTTCCGAAAATGAACAAAAGAGGGGCGGTGATGATTATTCGGACGAAACGAAAAAAACGTTATCTTTGTAGTTCCGAAAAATTAAACGGTAACGCATAGTAAACAAATGAATAACACCATGTGCAGTAAGATGAAACAGGCCGTTTTGGCGGCGTTTTGCGGCTTGGCGGCCGTCGGTTGCCAACAGGCGCCTCAGATGCCGATGACGGCGACCTACGAAGTGATGACCGTCGAGCCGGCCGATCGGACCCTCTCCAGCGCATACTCGGCTACGATCCGCGGGCGGCAGGACATCGATATCTATCCGCAGGTGGGCGGAACCTTGACCCAGGTGGCGGTAACCGAAGGTCAACACGTTCGCAAAGGGCAGACTTTGTTCGTGATCGACCAGGTGCCTTATCGGGCGGCGTTGCAGACCGCGACGGCCAATGTCAAGGCCGCCGAAGCGCAGTTGGCTACCGCACAACTCACCTACGACAGCAAACAGGAACTCTACAAGGAAAACGTCGTCTCGGAATTCGACCTCAATACGGCCAAAAACGCCTTGCTGGCGGCCGAAGCGCAACTCGCACAGACGAAGGCTCAGGAGGTCAACGCACGTAACAACCTCTCGTACACCGTGGTCAAAAGCCCGGCGGACGGCGTGGTCGGGACCTTGCCTTACCGGGTGGGGACGCTGGTCGGTTCGTCGATGCCGCAGCCGCTCACGACCGTTTCCGACAACTCGGACATGTACGTCTACTTCTCGATGAACGAAAACCAGCTTCTCGACCTGATCCGCGAATACGGATCGAAAGATGCCGCGCTGAAACAGATGCCGGAAGTCGTGCTGACCTTGAGCGACAAGTCCACCTATGCGCAGGCCGGGAAAATCGAATCGATCAGCGGCGTGATCGACCGCTCGACCGGGACCGTGAGCCTGCGGGCCGTCTTCCCGAACAAAGAGGGGCTCTTGCATAGCGGCGGAACCGGCAATGTGATCGTGCCGGTCGATCGGCACGGCGCATTGGTCATTCCGCAGGCTGCTACGTTCGAGATCCAGGACAAACGATTCGTCTATAAAGTGGTGGACGGCGTGGCCAAAGCGGCGCCGATACAGGTAACGCGCGTCAATGGCGGACAGGAATTCATCGTCGACGACGGGCTTTCGGCCGGCGACGTGATCGTGGTCGAAGGAGTCGGTCTGTTGCGCGAAGGGACGCCGATTACGCCGAAAACCAAAGACGCGGCTGCCGCTCCACAACCGCAGCAACAACCGGCCGACGCCGCAGCGGTCGAGGCGGAACCGGCGGCAACGGCAACGACTGAGACCGCTACGTCGGCTCAGTCGGACGAAGACGCGGCGAAAGCCGAAGCCATCCGGCAACAGATGAACGACCAAGACTAAGGGAGAGGGACGCGAGTACACGAGGAGCGGAGAATTAATATATCAACGGGGAGGAATCATTCATGAATCTCAGAAAATTTATCGAACGACCGGTTCTTTCGGCCGTGATCTCCATAACGATCGTCGTGGTGGGGATCATCGGTCTGTTCACCTTGCCGGTCGAACAGTATCCGGATATCGCGCCGCCGACCATCCAGGTGAGCGCCACATACTTCGGGGCGAGCGCCGAGACCTTGCAGAAGAGTGTGGTGGCGCCGCTCGAGGAGGCGATCAACGGGGTGGAGGATATGACCTATATGACCTCGACCGCTTCCAATGCGGGGTCGGTTACTATTACCGTCTACTTCAAGCAGGGGGTCGATCCGGACATGGCGGCGGTCAACGTCCAGAACCGCGTGTCGCGGGCTACCGGTCAGCTGCCGGCGGAGGTAACCCAGGTGGGGGTTACTACCTCGAAGCGGCAGACCAGTATCTTGCAGATGTTCGCCTTGTACAGTCCGGACGACTCGTATGACGAAAACTTCCTGTCCAACTACTTGAACATCAACTTGAAACCGGAAATTCTGCGTATTACCGGCGTCGGGGATATGATGGTCATGGGGGCCAACTACAGCATGCGGATCTGGATGAAGCCGGACATCATGGCGCAGTATAAGCTCATTCCGGCCGACGTGTCGCAGGTGCTGGCCGAACAGAATATCGAAGCGGCTACGGGATCGTTCGGCGAAAACTCGGACGAGACCTATCAGTATACGATGAAGTATCGCGGGCGGCTGATTACGCCGGAAGAGTTCGGCGAGATCGTCGTCCGGTCGACGGATGACGGCGAGGTGTTGAAACTCAAGGATATCGCGGATATCGAACTCGGCCAGGAAAGCTATGCCTACAACGGGCGGATGAACGGACATCCGGGGATCGCTTGTATGATTTTCCAGACTGCCGGATCGAATGCAACGGAAGTCAACCAGAAGATCGACGCCTTCTTGGCCGAAGCCTCCAAGAGCTTTCCGAAAGGGGTGGCCGAGACGCAGCTCATGAGCTCGAACGACTTCCTCTTCGCGTCGATTCACGAAGTGATCAAGACCTTGATCGAGGCGATTATCCTGGTGATTCTGGTGGTGTACGTCTTCTTGCAGGACCTGCGGTCGACCTTGATTCCGTTGGTGGGGATCATCGTGTCGCTGATCGGGACCTTCGCTTTCATGGCGCTGGCGGGATTCAGTATCAACTTGATTACCCTGTTCGCCTTGGTGCTCGTGATCGGGACCGTGGTCGACGACGCCATTATCGTCGTCGAGGCGGTGCAGGCGCGGTTCGACGTGGGGTACAGGTCGTCGTATATGGCCAGTATAGACGCCATGAAAGGGATCAGCGGGGCGGTGATAACCTCTTCGTTGGTCTTTATGGCCGTGTTTATTCCCGTGTCGTTCATGACCGGGACGTCGGGGACCTTCTATACGCAGTTCGGGTTGACGATGGCCGTGGCGGTCGGGATCTCGGCCGTCAACGCATTGACCTTGAGTCCGGCGTTGTGCGCTTTGCTGCTCAAACCCTATCTGAACGAAGACGGAACCCAGAAAAACAACTTCGCCGCGCGATTCCGGAAGACATTCAATGCCGGGTTCGATGTCGTCAGCGAAAAATATAAAAAAGTCGTTCTGGTCTTCGTTAAACACAAATGGTTGACGTGGACCTTGTTGATCGGTTCGGTGGTAGCGCTCGTCCTCTTGATGCGGAGCACCAAGACCAGTCTCGTGCCGCAGGAAGACCAGGGGACCATTATGGTCAATGTGAGCGTCGCGCCGGGGAGTTCGCTCCATACGACGAACGAAATCATGACCCAGATCGAGGCACGTTTGCAGCCGATTCCGCAGATTCGGAACATGCAGGTCGTGTCGGGTTACGGGTTGATTTCGGGGCAGGGTAGCTCGTTCGGGATGGTAATCGTGAAACTCAAACCGTGGGAAGAACGGACCGATAAAGCAGATGCGGTGGATGCCGTGATCGGACAGATTTACGCCCGGACCGCGGATATCAAAGATGCGCAAATTTTCGCCATGTCGCCGGGGATGATTCCGGGGTATGGGACCGGGAACTCGCTCGACATCCAGTTGCAGGACAAGGCGGGGGGAGATATCACGACTTTCTACGGGACCGTGCAACAGTTCCTCGGGGCGCTCAACCAGCGGCCGGAGATCTTGATGGCTTACTCGACCTTCGACGTGCGCTATCCGCAGTGGATGGTGGATGTCGACGCCGCGAAGTGCAAGCGGGCCGGGATTACGCCCAATACCGTTCTGAGCACCTTGTCGGGATACTACGGGGGGCAATACGTCTCGAACTTGAACCGCTTCTCGCGCGTGTATCGGGTGATGATCCAGGCCGATCCGGACCACCGGCTCGACGAATCCTCGCTCAACAACACCTTTGTGAGGATGGCCAACGGAGAGATGGCGCCGCTCAGCCAGTTCGTAACCTTGACTCGAGTTTACGGGGCCGAGACGCTGAGCCGCTTCAATATGTACAATTCGATCGCCGTGAGCGCCATGCCGGCCGAAGGATATAGTACGGGGGATGCCATTCGGGCGGTCGAGGAGACCGCAGCCGTGGCTTTGCCGATCGGCTATGGGTATGACTTCGGCGGGATCACGCGCGAAGAGAGCCAGCAGAGCGGACAGACCGGTATCATTTTCGGGATCTGTTTCTTGATGGTCTACCTGATATTGTGTGCGCTGTACGAAAGTTTCGTCATACCGTTCGCGGTGTTGCTGTCGGTACCGTGCGGGCTGATGGGGACCTTCCTCTTCGCCAAAATCATGGGCCTCGAAAACAACATCTACTTGCAGACCGGGCTTATCATGTTGATCGGGTTGATCGCCAAGACCGCCATTCTGTTGACGGAGTATGCTACGGAGCGTCGGCAGGCCGGGATGAGCCTGACTGCAGCGGCGGTCAGCGCGGCCAAGGCGCGTTTGCGGCCGATCTTGATGACCGCCCTCACCATGATCTTCGGGATGTTGCCGTTGATGGCGGCCACCGGCGTGGGGGCCAACGGGAACCGGTCATTGGGGAGCGGTGTCGTCGGGGGGATGGTGATCGGGACCTTGGCGATGCTCTTCGTGGTACCGTCGCTGTTCATCGCTTTCCAGTGGTTGCAGGAGAAAATCCGGCCCTTGCAGACCGAACCGACCGACGACTGGGAAATTCAGGAAGAGATGAAACGCACCGACGAAGAGTTGCGCCAGGCGGGGATCGATACCGGGAATAAGTAGAGTAACCCACATTGTAGAGAGACAACATGTATATGAAGAAAATAATCGTGATGTCGGCAGCCGCGCTCGTGATGAGCGGCTGCGGCATCTACTCGAAATACAAGCCGGCCGAAGAGGTGCCGGAGGGGCTGTACGGCGCGGACTATACCGCGACCGGAGAGGCTGCTGCCGATACCGTCAACTTCGGGAACGCGGCGTGGAAGACGGTTTTTACGGATCCGTACTTGCAGCGGCTGATCGATACGGCTTTGGTGCGGAACGCCGACTTGCAGACGGCGCAACTTAAGGTGAAGGAGGCCGAAGCTTCGTTGATGTCGGCGCGGCTGTCGTACCTGCCGTCGTTCAATTTCACCCCGAATGGGACTCTGAGCAGCTTCGACGGTTCGCCGGTTTCGAAGACTTATACCATTCCGGTGCAGGCCAGTTGGGAGATCGACATTTTCGGCAAGCTGACCAACGCCAAACGGCAGACCCGGGTGGGATACGAGCTGAGCGAAGCGAATGTGCAGGCGGTGAAGACGAGTCTGGTGGCGGGGGTGGCCAATGTTTACTACACCTTGTTGATGCTCGATGCGCAGCATCGGATCGCGGTCGAGACGGAGGCCGTGTGGAAACAGAGCGTCGAGACCACGCGGGCGATGAAAAAGGCCGGGATGGTTACCGAGGCGGCGTTGGCGCAGACCGAGGCGACGTATTACAGTATTCGGACCCAGTTGCTCACGCTGAGCGAACAGATCAATACGACACAGAATGCGTTGTGTCTGCTGTTGATGGAGACTCCGCGGGCGATCGAACGGGGACGGTTGGAGGATCAGAGCTTGCCGACCGACCTGGCGGTGGGGATTCCGATCCAGATGCTCTCGAACCGGCCGGATGTGCGGATGGCCGAACTTTCGTTGGCGCGGAGCTTCTACGGGACCAATGCGGCCCGGGCGGCTTTCTATCCGACCATTACGCTGGGCGGGAGCGTCGGGTGGACCAATAGCGCCGGAGCGGCGATTGTCAATCCGGGCAAGTTCCTGTGGTCGGCGGTGGCTTCGTTGACGCAGCCGTTGTTCAACCGGGCGGCCAATATCGCGCAACTGCGGATTGCTAAGGCGCAACAGGAAGAGGCGCAGTTGGCTTTCCAGAAAACGCTTTTGTCGGCGGGGATCGAAGTGAACGAGGCGTTGGAAGCTTACCAGACGGCGCAGAGCAAGGCTACCCTCTACGATCGGCAGGTCGAAGCGTTGGAGACGGCGACCCGGAGCACGCAACTGCTGATGAAGCATGGGAACACGACCTATCTGGAGGTGCTGACCGCGCAACAGACGTTGCTGAGCGCGCAGTTGAATCAAGTGGCCAATCGGGTTACGGAGATTCAGAGCGTGATTACCCTCTATCGGGCGTTGGGCGGCGGACGGATGTAATGTGCGCGTCGGCGGGCTCGCCGAGAGAAACAGCGGAGGGCGGCGGAACCGAGTGAGGTGGATAAAACGACGGGGGCCCCGCCCCCCGGGGGTGGGGGGGGGGAAAAAAAGAGCG
>JAIDFC010000265.1 GCA_029054535.1 Rikenella sp.
GGTCACGCCCGTAAATTCCCGGACCCGGCGGCGTCTGTGGCTGCTGCGGGGGTGGGGAACTATATTCTGTTGGCGGTGAACGATACGGTGGCGGGGGGACATGCCGAGGGGTATCGGCTGACCTCGTCGGCGGCAGACGGGACCGTGCGGATCGAGGCGGCGGAACCGGCGGGGGCGTTCTATGGGATGCAGACGCTGTTGCAGCTCTTGCCGCCGGAGATCGAAAGTCCGGAGCGGATCAAAGGGGTGGCGTGGAGTGTGTCGGCGGGGATGATCGAAGACTATCCGCGGTTCGCGTATCGGGGGATACACTTCGATCCGGCGAGACACTTTGCCGGAGTGGAGTTTATCAAGAAACAGCTGGATGTCTTGGCGATGTTCAAGATCAACCGCTTCCACTGGCACTTGACCGACGACCAGGGGTGGACCATCGAGATCCGGAAGTATCCGGAGTTGACCGAAAAAGGGGCTGTGCGGACCGAGGGAGATGGGTCGATTCATCGCGGATTCTATACCCAGGACGAGATTCGCGAGGTGGTGGCTTATGCGGCGGCGCGCTACATCGACGTCATTCCGGAGATCGAAATGCCTGGTCATGCCTTGGCGGCACTGGTGTCGCATCCGGAACTCTCGTGCACCGGCGGGCCGTTTGCGCAGCCGCGGATCGTTTGGGGGGTCGAACCGGACGTCTTCTGTCCGGGGAAAGAGGCCACGTTCGAATTCCTGGAAGATGTGCTGACCGAGGTGTTCGACCTCTTCCCGAGCGAGTACGTTCATATCGGTGGGGACGAATGTCCGAAAGTGCGCTGGAAAGAGTGTCCGGACTGCCAGGCGCGCATCAAAGCCTTGGGCTTGGACCGGAAAGCGCGTACGGCGGGGGCGGATGGTAAAAAACATTCGCCCGAGGAGCTGTTGCAGAGCTATACCATTACACGGATGGAGCAGTTCGTCAATGCGCACGGACGGAAGATCATCGGTTGGGACGAGATCCTCGAAGGAGGGTTGGCACCGTCGGCGACGGTCATGAGCTGGCGCGGCGAAGCGGGAGGATTGGCGGCGGCTCGGCAGCAGCACGATGTGATCATGACGCCGAACAGTGCGGGATTCTATCTCGACCACTTGCAGGGGGCGGCCGAGGTCGAACCGGCCGCGATCGGAGGATATTCGACCCTGGAGAAGGTCTACGCCTACAACCCGGTGCCGGACTCGGCGGCGGCGGATTGGGGGCGGTATATCATCGGCGTGCAGGGGAATCTGTGGTCGGAGTACATCCTCTCGGACGAACAACGCGAATATATGTACTATCCGCGAGTCTTGGCTTTGGCCGAGGTCGACTGGTCGCCTAACGCGCGGAAAGACTGGGACGATTTTCAACGCCGGTTGGACCATGCGCTGGTGCGGCTGGACTACCACGGAATCACGTACCACATTCCGATGCCGGAGGGAACGGTGGTCGACGTGCTGGCCTTTACGGGCGATTCGGTGGCGGTGCCGTTCCGAAACACGCGGAACTTGCCGATGGTCTACACGCTCGACGGATCGGAACCCACGGCGAAGTCGACCCGTTATGTGGACACGCTGACGATCGGAGGGTTGGACGAGGGGGCGGCTACGACTGTGCGGATCGCCACTTTGCTGCCTCACGGGAAACTCAGCCGGGCGAGGACCATCCGGGTCGAAAAACAGGTGCCCGGGGCGGCGGTGGAACCGACCGTGGCCGCGGATTCCGGGATCGTGATGCGGACGGCGCCGGGGCTATTCGTTACGGACCGACAGATCGAGGGGGCGACTTTCGGTGCGGATACGGTGGTGCGGTATTTCGTCCGGGGACGGGTGCCGGACTCGGGGGTCAGCGAAAACTCGCTCTCGGTCTACGAGGGGCTGGTGGAACTCCCGGAGACGGGGGTCTATGGATTCACCACGGACATGGACGAACTCTGGATCGACGGCGAACTCTTGGTTCGGAACGGGCAGGAGTGTGCGAGCCGTTTCCAGCGGCACAAGACCACGCGCGCCTTGGAGGCGGGGAAACATCGTTTCAAACTGGTGTTCAACAATATGATCAAGCACGGGTGGCCGAACGACTGGAACGAAATCACGTTCTACGTGAAGGCTCCGAACGGGGATAAGTATGTGAAAGTCTCGCCGTCGCAGCTGACGCACGAGGTTAAATAATCTTGCGAGGAAAGCGAGGGAGAGCATGGGGCTTCTCGAAAATGCTCTCTCTGTCTCTCGTATCTTTCCATTCGAGGCTGTCGTCCTTTCGGGCGACAGTTTTTTTGTGCAAGCTGCTCTATGAGCTTTTCGGATTTTTTTTGGGGGGGGATTTTTGCCTCACTTTCCGCGTCCATCGGTGCATGCCTATCGCGGTGCGGCGCCTGGTACTCGACCGGGTTTTCGGTTCTCATACTCACTGAAGAAACATACTCACTGAAGAAACAAAGAGAGGCTCCTCGTCGAAAATCGAAAGAGCCTCTCTTTTGAAGAAATGATAAAAAATGCAAACCCCACTCCGTTCGTTGGCCCGTCTTAAAGAGGCAAGGAGCACTGGGTCCTACTTTGTCCTGTAGAGTAGCTACATGTTCATCCCGCCGCAGCAGTGCACCACCTGTCCCGAGACATATCCCGCCAGATCCGACGCCAGGAAAAGACACACATTCGCCACATCGTCCGGCGTCCCTCCCCTTTTGAGCGGGATTTTCGATTCCCAGTCCTTGCGCACATCTTCCGGCAGCGCTCCCGTCATGTCGGTGATGATGAACCCCGGCGCAATGGCGTTGCAGCGGATGCCTCGCGATCCGAGCTCCTTGGCCGTCGACTTGGTCAGACCGATCATCCCGGCTTTTGAAGCCGAATAATTCGCCTGTCCGGCATTCCCGCTGACCCCGACCACCGAGCTCATGTTGACGATCGCCCCCGAACGTTGCTTCATCATGAACGGGATGACCGCCTTAGTCAGGTTGAAAGCCGATTTGAGGTTGACGTTGATCACCATATCCCACTGCTGTTCGGTCATCCTCATCAGGAGTCCGTCGCGGGTAATCCCGGCGTTATTGACCAGAATATCGACCCGCCCGAAATCCTTGACCACCTGTTCGATGGTTTTGGCCGCCTGTTCGAAGTCCGCCGCATTCGAGGCATAGCCCTTGGCCTTAACTCCCAGCGCCGCGATCTCCTTTTCGGTATCTCGGAAGTTTTCGTCTTCGTTCAGGTCGGTGAAAGCGATATCGGCCCCTTCACCGGCGAATTTCAGAGCGATGGCTTTGCCGATCCCGCGCGCTGCGCCCGTGATGACAGCGACTTTTCCTTCGAGAAGTTTCATGCTTTGTATTGGTATTGATTTTCAGTTAGATTACACTTCGAATGAAGCAAGATTCCACTATTCGTCCTCCTCGTCATCCATGACGTAGATTCGGTACCGCATCGGTTGATACGGCAGTATTTCCGGCGTACTCGATGCGTTTCCGGCATCTCCGTGCGCCCAGGTCGATACTGTAACGACCTCCGCCACCTCTCCTTTCCGCATTTTAGGCAAGGCAATGTACAGCGCATTGTTTTCCGACACGTTCGCCGCCGAAGAAGGCTGCAAGTAGAGCGGTTCGTAGTAAGTTTCGCTGTTTTCGGAACTGTAGACGTTCCACTTCCTGGCTACTGAGTCGATATTCGTCGCCGCCAGAAAGCCGTCCATAAAATACTCTTCGTAGTAGACCGTCGCCAGCGTATCCTCCCCGATCGGATCGCCCTCCGGATTGTGTTTCACGATTCGGGTATACATCCCCACCGTATCTCGCCAATACTCGTCTCTGGCCCAATGCCGTTCGGCATACCGCAGCACCGAGTCGCGTTCCCAGATGAACGGCGAGGAGACGACCCGTTTCAACCGCATCTCGAAGACGATCGGCAACGAGGTGTAGGTAACTCCCGACTCTCCCTGATAGCCCGAGTTCACGTTCATCGACGAGGTATATCCCTTATCCAGCGGCACATAGACCCTCACCGAGTCCCCCTCGCGCATCCGTTCGAAAGCCTGCCTGAGCCCCTCGCACAGCTTGGTGGACGAGGAAGAATACTCTACGAAGTCGTCGCAAAAATGAGTCGTATACGCGAAACTCCCCACCCGCTTCGAGATCGAGTCGACCCGCGTTACGAAGACGTCTCCATTCAGGGTCCGCCCCGTGTAGCCGACCTCCAGCCACGTATACCCCATCACCGGCACCGCCGACACAGCCTCATCGCCCCGTTCGATGTATTCGATGTACACATCCTTGTACGGATTCCGGTAAGCCTCCGGCGCGTACTTCTCGACCCAAGCCTCGAACGACTCCCGAGCCAGCTCGCCGGCAATCCCGCTCGACTCCCGTGCGCATGACCCGACCGCCAGCAACACCCCGAGCGCCACCCAGGCCGCATAAAACCTCTTATTTATTTTGTTTCGCATACTGCGTTTCCATTTCACCGACTACAAAGATACGGATTTTCTATTTATAACCGGCCGTTCTCCCGGAATTAGTTGCGGGCGTGGCAGGGTTCCCGCCTGCTCAGACGTCGAGTCGGATGACCGTGATTCCGGCCCCGCCGAACTCTTCGTGTTCGTCCGTGGCCGAGAGGACCAGAGGCACCGTACGAAGATACCGCCGGACCTCCTCTTTGAGCGCTCCGGTACCTTTGCCGTGGAGGATCGAGACCTGGGGAAAGCCCAGCACGATCGCTTCGTCCACAAACGCCTCCACAGCCTGCACCGCTTCTGCCGCGCGCATTCCGCGGATGTCGAGCTGTTGTTTGAAGTTGAGCCGTTTTTTGGCCGTGTCGTAGCCGCCCCCCTCTGCACGGGGCCGGGGGCGAGCAGGAGCGGCCTGACTCTAAGCGCGCAGCGGAGGGCGAGCAACCTACCTGGCACGGCGACC
>JAIDFC010000266.1 GCA_029054535.1 Rikenella sp.
GACATCCACTCGCAACATCAGACCCTGCTGCTGGCGGGGACGGGGTTTCAGACTCATCTGGTGGATGCCGTGGCGGCGCGTTTGGAGGTGGTGGGGGAATATGGGGGGCATTATAAACAGCTCTCCGCGCTGCGGGGTGAACTTGCCAAAGCCGAGCAGGCCAACGAGGCGGCGGCCAAGGAGCGGGACTACTTGCAGTACCAGCTGGACCAGCTGTTGGCCTTGAAGCTGCGGGCGGGGGAGGTCGAGGAGCTCGAAGCGGAGCAGAATATGCTGACTCACGCAGAGGAGATTGCACAGGGGCTGGATTATTGTGCGGGGATGCTGACGGCCGACAACGGGCCGTTGGAGGGGGGGATCAACGGGGGGGTGAAGAGTGTGGTGTCGGCTTTGGGGCGGTTGATGGGGAAGTATGCCGCGGCAGAGGGGTTGGGGAAACGGGTGGAGAGTGTCTACCTGGAGCTCAAAGACTTGGCCGAAGAGTTCGAGCGGGGACGGGACGGGGTGCAGATCGATCCGGAGCGGCTGGCGGTGGTTACGGGGCGGCTGGACGACATCTACACGCTGTGTCGCAAGCATCGGATCGACGAGGCGAATGCCGAAGCGGAACTGTTGCGGTTGCAGGCGGAGCTGGACGAACGGATCCAGGAGTTCGACGCGGCGGACGAGCGGATCGGGGTGTTGAAGCGGGAGATCGCCGCCCTGGAGGCGCAGGCTACCAAGGAGGCGGAACGGATCACGGCGGGGCGGCTCAAGGCGGGGCCGAAGATTGCGGCGCATGTGGTGAAGACGCTGGTCGGTTTGGGGATTCGAGGGGCGGTGTTCGAGGTCGGGATCGAGTCGGCGGGGGCATTGACGCCGACGGGTGGAGATCGTATCGAAATGCTCTTCAGCGGGAATGCGGGGGCTAAGCCTCAACCGATCGAACAGGTGGCTTCGGGAGGGGAGATGGCACGGGTGATGCTGGCGCTCAAGGGGCTGGTGGCCAGGAGCTTGCAACTGCCGACGATCATCTTCGACGAAATCGATACGGGGGTCTCGGGACAGGTGGCGGATCGTATGGGCGAAATCATTGCCGAAATGGGACAGTCGATGCAGGTCCTCAATATCACCCACCTGCCGCAGGTGGCGGCGAAGGGGCGGCATCATTATTACGTCTACAAAGACACGGCAAAGGGGGCCACCGGTACCCATATCCGGGAACTCTCCTCGGACGAACGGGTCGAACACATCGCGGCGATGCTGAGCGGGAGCGCGGTTACGGATGCGGCGAGGACGCAGGCGAAGGAGCTGCTCAAACAGGTGTTGTAAATTAAATACGGATACTATTTTTTATAATCCGTTCTTTGGTTGGCTTGCGGGTCTGTTCTTTTTGTGAACAACCGGGGCTGTTGGTATGATATAACGGAGCGCAGCCTGTTTTGTTTGGGCTTCTGAGATTGTTATAGCGATACGCAGTATCTTTTGTCGGATTTTGGTTGCCGGACGGCCTAAGCAAAACGTAGTTTTGCAAGCCCACCGCGGGCACGCGGGGCCCGGCCGGCCCGAGGCCAGTTAGACACGGTTTCTCGGTTGAATAATTCCGCGCGCGATTGCTGGGGTAGGAAATCGTTCAAAAGCGCGAATCGCTTTTGAACAGGATTTCCGCCAGCGCGCGGACAAACACGGTTTTCGAAGAGAAATCCGCGCGCCGCGCCTAAGGAGGCGATTCGACATTTTCGACGAAAGTCGAAAGTGAATGAATCGCCTGGCGCGCGGTCGAAGACTGTTTTGGGAGCCGCCTGCAGTGGCTTGCCGAGCAAGCTCCAGTTTTCGAGTGCCGAGCGGCACCGTCGCCCGCCCGCCTAAGAGGGGAATTTCGCTCGTTTTGCGAGAGCAAAACCGAGCAGAAATTCCTGCGGGCGACGGTCTTCGGAGCGATTCGGCTAGTAGATCGACCGACGCCGGCGGAGCAGCAAGAGAACGAAGTGAACGTTGCGCCCTCCGCGTGGGGGCGGCGTCGGTCGCGCGATCTGCGATCGCGGTTTGTTTCGGGAGAATGGTGAACAGAGTCGTAGCCAGCGGAACCATTCCGAACTCCAATT
>JAIDFC010000267.1 GCA_029054535.1 Rikenella sp.
CTACTCTTTGTTTTTCTCTACATGTATGTCCCTAACACGAAGGTCAAGTTCGGGAGTGCCCTTTTCGGGGGACTTTTTACCGGAATCGCGCTTCAAATTTTCCAGGTTCTCTATATCGGCGGGCAGATCTGGATTTCGAAGTACAACGCTATTTACGGGAGCTTTGCAGCCTTACCGTTGTTGTTGCTGTGGCTCCAACTCTCGTGGTTCATCTGTCTGTTCGGTGCCGAGCTGGCCTTTGCGCACCAAAATGTCAGCAAGTTCGATTTCGAGCAGGAGACTCAAAATATCAGTCGGCGGTATCGGGACTTCATGTTGTTGACGGTGATGTATCTGATCGTCAAACGGTTTGAGACGGGCGAGGCGCCTTATACGGCGAATGCGATTTCGGAACAATATCGGATTCCGACGCGCTTGACATCCGAGACGATCGAGGTGTTGTTGCGGGTGGGGCTGATTACCGAGACGCCTACGGAAGAGGACCGGATCGTACCGGCCTATCTGCCGACTATGGATATCGGTCGGTTGACCGTGGCCGGCCTTTTCGATCGGGTGGACCGCTATGGCTCGGAGGATTTTCGGATCGACATCAAGAACGACTTTGCACGGGAGTGGCAGACGATTCTGACCCTGCGCGAGGCGACCGATCTCCGAGGAAATGAGATGCTTATCAAGGACTTGTAAAACTGTATAGCGCGGAAATCCAACGGATTTCCGCGCTATACAATTTTGGACTAATACCCTCCTCCGGTCATTTTCAGCCATTGATAGAAAATATTGGCCACGTCGCTCTCCGTTGCCGATGAAGAGAGATTTTGCAAGGCAGTACAGATATATTTTAAAGCGTTGGTGCAATAGGTCATAGAATGAGTATAGTATACAATTTGGCTTCCGTTGACAATACTTTGGGGTCTGTTGTAGGAATAATAGGACAGCATGTCTATTCGAGTTTGCAACGGAACATAAGTGTCCAAGATCGGATGTAATGCTTCGCCCAAACTGTAATAGGATTTATATTTGGCAAACTCTTTTCCCCAAGCGACGAAATGTCGGCTCATCATGGTTAAAGCGGCCTGACGCGTTTCATCGCCTCCGCCTTGGTAGTACATCCCGTGTTTGTATTCGTACCCTTCGCTTTGGTAGCTCACGTCGATAGCTTGGCTCCCTGTTTTGACTTGATCGCACTGTTCCTTAGTCAGGTAGACGTACTGGCCGGTTTCGATCATTTTGTTGTGTTCGAAGAATGGTGCCGGCAACTCGCCGGATGGTCCACCGACCTCACCGGTATAATGCGGGCAACCCAAACGAGGCATACCGCAGATGGAACAAAAATCCGGCATTTTTAGCTCTGTGTTACATTTGGAGCAATATTCCTGTCCGGCCGAAATTCTTTCTCCACAAGTACCACAACGTTTACACTTACATTTCGAGTTCGGATCGAATGTGTAGCCCGGATTATCATATTTTTTACATATCCTGCAATGTACAGAACTGTTATTGGCGTCTAAGCAATTGTTGTCTTGGCATAAATAACAATATTCTCCTATTGCTTTGGTGATAGATCCTTGTGCGGGGTAAAGGAACGTGTTATCCACGATTTCGAGAATTTCCGTTTCGTTGCTTCCGGTAGCTTCCGCATTTCGGATTTGTGTTCCGTTTTCGTATTTCGCCACCCGAATCAGGTTGCCGGTCAGATCGTGCCACGACACGAAACCGGCGAAACCGTCCAATCCGGTCGCCGAAGAAAAGTTGCGGAGTTCTATCGTACAACCTGCTTCCGGAACGATCGTCGCCACCAACGACCGTTGCGAACCGTCCGCTAAGGTCTCAACGGTCAGTTTCTGTACGGCCTGTACCGAGCTATGGTCATGTCCACATTCTTCACCCGCCTCATGATGGTGATATCCCTGGCGTATGGCGGTGTAAACGATTGCAGTCGAGATCGGCACATCTACGAAAGCGCTTCCATTCTCAAGAACTGTCGCTGTCGCCCGCTCCCACTGCGGGGTTATCTCGCCCGGCAGCGGCTTGATCGGAATCTGTTGGTCTCCGAAGGTCTTAGTCAGCGGCGTGGCCGTGCTTTCATAATACTTCCGCGCTTGTGCAATCGTGTTTTCTGTTTGCGAATTGTTATCCTGCAACAGGTTGTTCTTTCGGCATGACCATCCGATGGTTGTCAAGGCTATCAAACACCAAATGCCGTGTCTGATGGAAATCGAGAATTGTTTCATGGTATGAAAAATTAGGTTAGTAAAATAGGTGGTTTATGTTTTGGGGATAAATTTTGAATTTTATAGCTCTTGGGCTTCAATTTCATGACAATGGAAATTGTAGGTGAATGTTGGATGGATTGCTGTATTGTTGATGGTTTATTCAAAGATAAATATAAAAATGATATATTCAAAATAAATAGTCTGTTATTTTTATTTGTGAATCTGTGGTTTGGGATAAATAACTCTGGGTGATTTATTGAGGAGAGGCTATTTTTTATTGAAAATAGTTGGGTGAATATCCTGAAAAGATAATATGATATACGCGGAGTGTGAATTTACTCGGAATGTTGGTCGTCTCGTCGTCAATCGTTAATTTGCACTCGGAAATGCAGGGAAACGATACGACATATCCGATTCATATCTATGTCCTCGAACTGGAAGACGGGTATTGGTATGTGGGGAAAACCCACTACCCCACTGCGCGTTTCTGGCAACACGTTCACGGAAAAGGGGCTGAGTGGACCAAACTCCATGCGGTGGTGCGGTGTGTGGAACGGTCGGTGTTCTATGTCGAAACGGAGTATGACGAGGACAAGTACGAAAATCGAACGACGATCGAATGGATGGAACGAAAGGGATGGCGAGCGGTGCGAGGCGGAGCTTGGTGCGAGGTCTCCGAAGAGAAAACGCTCCGAAAATTGCATCGTTACGGATTTTTCAAAGAGGTGAAAGCGGCACGGCAACGATTTGCGTCGCAATCGCTGGTGCGTTACGTCCTGGAACTCAAGGATGGGAAATATTTCGTCGGCTATACGCGCGACCTGAAACGTACTCTACGCAAGCATGAATATGGGCGCGGAACCGAGTGGACGAAGAAATACAAACCGCAGGGATTGGTGAGTGCCGAACCTTTCGAGACGCCGGCCGGAGCGGTCCGTAATCGACGCGATGTCGATCCGTTGGTGGTCGAATGTTTCCGGCGTTATGGGTATGAAAATGTGCGTGGGGGGTCGTTTTCGGCAGTGGACGAGGATGAACATCTGGCGGCTTTGATTCGGCACGGGGTCGAGGTGGGGTGAAGGTGTAATGACGGCTTTTTCGATGGGGACTCGCTTTTTGCGGTTTTCTCCTCTGAATGATCCCAGCAAAACGTAGTGTTGCCCACTTGGCGTTTTTGTTAGGGCTTTTTTGTTGCTGAACGTTATAGCGATATGCAGTATCGTTCTTTGTTGTTTTTTGGCGCTCTTGACTACGGCAGCCCACTGCCCACCGCGGGCACGCGGAGCCCGCCCGGCTTGAGGGCAGTCAGATACGGTTTCTCGGTTAGATGATCCGCGCGCCATGCCTAAGTAGCGAAATACTCCGTTTCAATGAGAATTGAAACGGATGAATTTCGCAGGCGCGCGATCAGAGAATGTTTTTGGGGAGAATATCCCGCGTGTGACTGCTGGAGTAGGAAATCGTTCAAAAGCGTGAATCGCTTTTGAACAATTTCCGCCAGCGCGTGGACAGAAACTGTTTTTAGAACGGTAAAGCGATA
>JAIDFC010000268.1 GCA_029054535.1 Rikenella sp.
TCAAAAGCGTGAATCGCTTTTGAACGATTTCCTACTCCAGCTGTCGCGCGCGGATCATTTAACCGAGAAACCGTGTCCGACTGCCCTCAAGCCGGGCGGGCTCCGCGTGCCCGGGCGGGCGGGCGATGCTACGCATCGCTATAACCTGCACCGAAAAAGCCCGAACAAAAGAGGCTGCGCTTCGCTAACTATAAAACAGCAACCTTTCCGTCGCCAAAGAACAGATATATAGAGTACGGTTTTTATTTAGACCATTTGAGCCTGAGGCTGTTCAAGACGACCGAGACCGAGCTGAACGCCATGGCCGCACTGGCCCACATCGGATTGAGCAGGAGTCCCCACGCCGGATAGAGCACACCCGCCGCCAGCGGGATCCCGATCAGGTTGTAGATGAAAGCCCAGAACAAGTTTTGACGGATGAGCCGCACCGTTCGTCGCGAGAGGAGAACCGCCCGCGGCAGCAGGAGCAGATCCGAAGTCATGAGCGTAACCATCGCCACCTCCATGGCGATGTCCGTACCGCGCCCCATCGCGATGCTTACATCGGCCTGCGCCAGCGCCTGCGAGTCGTTGATCCCGTCGCCGACCATCGCCACCCGTCGCCCCTGCGTTTGCAACCGTTCGACATAATGTTGTTTGTCGTCCGGCATCACCTCCGCCTCGAAATGTCCGATACCCAGTTCAGCCGCCACCGCAGCGGCAGTTTTGCGACCGTCGCCCGTCAACATATGCACCTCGACGCCCATGCGCTCCAACTCACGCACCGCCTCGGCCAACGTCGGTTTCACCCGATCCGCGATCGCCGCTACGGCCAGCAATTCCGTCCCCCGACCGTACCAGACGACGCTCCGTCCCGCCTCTTGCCACGCCTCGGCCCGAACGGATGCCGAATCCGGAACGTTTGACAGATATTCCGCCGCCAAGGCCCGACTACCGACCCAATAAACCACTCCGTCCACCCGCACGGTTACACCCCGCCCCGTGAGACTCTTAAAATCGGAGACCTCAACGCCCTGCCTGGCCGGTTCTTCCTCCAAAGCCGCCACGACAGCCGCAGCCAACGGGTGTTCGGATTGCTGCTCGGCTGCCGATAGAATCGCCCTCAACCGCTCCGTCTCCTGCTCCGGAACCAGCCAAAACCAATCCATTACGGTCGGCTTCCCCTCGGTCAAGGTCCCGGTTTTATCCAATACCACAGTGTCTACACGACAAAGGTTCTCCAATGCAAACGCATCTTTAATCAAGATATGATTCTCCGCCGCCCTGCCGATCCCCACCATCAAAGCCGTGGGCGTAGCCAGCCCCAGCGCGCACGGACAGGCGATCACCAGTACCGAAACAGCCGAGAGCAGGGCATAGGTCAAATCTGCCGTCCCCCCGAAAACAGTCCACAGAACGAACGTCAGGAGCGAAATCCCAATCACCGTCGGTACGAAAACGGCGCTCACCCGATCCACCGACCGTTGCACCGGAGCCTTGCTTCCCTGCGCCTCCTGCACCATCCGTACGATTCGAGCCAATACCGTCCCGGCCCCCACCTCCCGAGCCTCCAACACAAATGCTCCGCGCTGGTTGATCGTCCCCGCCAACACCCGATCGCCCGGCTCTTTCCCCACCGGCAGCGGTTCGCCGCTGATCATGCTTTCGTCCACATACGAACTCCCCTCCGCAACAATACCATCCACAGGAATCCGTTCGCCGGGACGGACCGCGACACGATCTCCCGGTCGAAGCTGCGCGATCGGCACCTCGCGTTCCGCCCCGTCCGCTCCGATCACCCGAGCCCTCTTCGGCTGCAACCCCATCAGTTGACGAATGGCCGACGAAGTACTCCCCTTGGCCCGCTCCTCCAACAGTTTGCCCAACAGCACGAAAGCCACGATCATCGCCGCCGCTTCGTAGTACACATGCGGAGTCAGGCCTCTGTCGTACCAAAACTGCGGGAAGAGGGTGTTGAACAGACTGAACAGAAAAGCAATCGCCGTACTCAAAGCCACCAGCGTATCCATATTGGCCCGCCCGTGCCTGACCTGCCGCCAGCCGGTAACGTAGAAGCCGCGGCCGCACACCAGCAGAACCGGAACCGTCAGCCCGAGCTGCACCCACGGCGACCACGGTTCGTGCATCCAAACCATCCCGAACAGCATCAACGGTACGCACAAGCCCCAAGCCCACGCGGTCCGTCGCCTAAAGGCGAGATAGTGTTTCCGTAACTCCTGCTCCTGCCGTTCGGCAGCGTTCTCCTCTTCAATAATCAAGTCGTAACCGATCGCCTGTACGGCTTCGCACATCTGTTCGGGATCGATCCGTGCAGGATCGTATTCGACGGCGAGGGTCCCTGCGGCAAAGTTAACAGCCGCCTCCCGAACGCCCGGCAAAGCCCGCACGGCACTCTCGACGCTGGCCGCACAGACGGCGCAGCTCATCTCCAAGACCGGCAGGATACGTTTTTCCATATTTTTCATAACTTCGTGGGAGGTGCGAATATTGCACTTGGACAAATTTATGGAAATTTTACACAGTTTCGATCCGGTCATCACGTCGGCAAGCCGCATTTTGATCCTCGGGACTATGCCGGGCGTCGCATCGCTCGAAAAACAGCAGTATTACGGATTCCCGCACAATGCGTTCTGGCGGATCATGGCCGCGCTGACGGATACCGATCCGATGCCGTCGGCCTATGCGGAACGGCTCGATATGCTGCGCAGCCACGGGATCGCGCTGTGGGATGTTTGCCACAGCTGCCGCCGGGCGGGGAGCCTCGACAGCAACATCTGCGACGAAAGACCGAACGATATTCCGGGATTACTGGCCGCCCATCCTGCGATTCGAGCCGTGGCGTTCAACGGCGGACCGGCCCATCGATTGTTCAAGAAACATATCGGTCTCCGAGCGATCGGCGAGGATAGGGAGGTCCTGGTTCTACCGTCGACGAGCCCGGCGAACGCCTCGTGGTCGTATGAGCGGAAACTCGCCGCATGGGCGGTACTCAGAGAGTGGTTTGCATAGTCGTGCCCAGCGAAACCGTCCCGAAACCGACGTTTTACCCGGCTCCGGGCCACCGCGCCGGTAATTTCGGTGCGGTGTGGTACGCCGGCCGGAGCGGGTATAGTTGGTCGTCGACGATTCCTACGGGGAGTACCGATGCCTCCCACTTGAGCTTCAGCTACGGCGGGATCGGCCCGAATAACAGCAGCCACCGTACGTACGGTTTTCCGTTGCGTTGCCTCCAGGAATAGGGAAAGCACCCACAGGGTGTTTTACTTGGCCTGCCGGGCGAGCCGACTTTCGCCTCGATCTCCCTATGACAGCCTGGAGCCACCCCTTGCGACGGGCTGCAAGCATCCCGCACTGGCTTCGGCCCATAAGCAGTTTCAAAACAGTCTTTGTCCGTCGTCAGAAACCGCTGGTCCGGTTCAATAGAAAGATCATCCCGCCAACCACCACCCCCGCCAAAATAATCCACACCAACAACACCCGCCACACAGCTTGCCTCCGCTCGCGACGCATGGTTTGTCGAATCTCCGTTTTAATCCGCGCCAACTCTTCCGGCGCCAGCGGTTTATCGACCAGTTTGCCGGAACGCGAAACACGACCGACATACACTTTCCGGATATGCGCCGCCTGTTCGCGCCGCGCCTTCAACGCCGCCCGATTCTCCGCGCTGCGCTGGATCATCTCGAGTATAGCACCGGAAAGTCCCATAACCGTTTTATTTATTCCTCCGCAAACGCGGCAATTTCGGGAACAACTTCCGGAAACGAACCAAATAGGTGGCGATCCGCCCGCCCGCAATGATGAGTGTAACGGCCAACAGAATCAGCACGATTCCGCCGAAGATGCTCGTCGTGAGAGGCTCTCCGAAAAGCGTTACGCCGAAAAAGACCGCCGTGAGCGGTTCCAACGCTCCCAGAATAGCCGTCGGCGTCGAACCGATGTACTGAATGGCCTTCGTGGTCGAGACGAGCGATACGGCTGTCGGTAACGCGGCCAAAGCGACGACATTGAGCCACCGAATCCCGTGCAACGGCAATGTCAAAGCGCGCCCGAAGTCCGTCCGCATCCAAAAGAGCACCAAACCGAACAACAGCGCGTAAAACGTCAACTTGACCGTCGGCACCTCCCGCAGCGGCGGCCGGCTCACCCACACCAGGTAAACCGCATAGCAGAGTGCCGACCCCATCACCAACGCCACACCGGTCGAACTCAACGTCCGCCCGTCGCCGTCCCCCTCGTAGAGCATCCCGATCCCCAGTAAAGCGAACGCGATACAGGCCACCGTCAAAACCGTGATCTTCTCCCGGAAAAAGACCGCCATGATGAGCGCCACCAGAATCGGATAGACGAACAACATCGTCGAAGCGATCCCGGCCGCCATATAGTTGTAACTCAGAAAGAGCGTCAACGACGATCCTGCCATCAACAGACCGATCGCCCCCAGAGGCAACACCTCCTCGCGACGTATTTTGAAATCCCGTCCCCGCCACCGAATCATGCCTCCGAGAATCCCCAGTGCCAGCAAATACCTGAAAAACAGCACCGAATCCGCATCCATACCGTCCGCATAGAGCGGAAGGGCGAACAGCGGATTCATCCCGTACGTCGCCGCCGCCACCGCACCATACAGATAACCTTTCGTTTTATCGTTCATCGGTCCCCTTTCCTTATGAGGGGCAAAGATAATGCTTATTCGGCTCTGCCGGTCGAATCGGTCAATCATCGACTACAGTATGGTACCGTAGCCGATGCGAACGAGGATTCAAATACATAGTACGACTTACAGATAATCTTCTCGGTGGGGCGTAAAAACGTCCACGACTTCGCCCCCTTCGATGACTTCGAAAGAGTGCGGCGTGTTGCCCGGAATGGCATAACTGTCGCCCGGACGGAGAACGACGTCCGTCGGACGGTCCGCCTGCTCGATCTTCAGGCGGTACGCGCCCGAAACGACGTAACCGCACTGCTCGTGCGGATGGCTGTGCGTGGTGGCGAAATCGCCGGCGACGTAGTTCATCTTGGTTACCATCGACCGTTCGCCGACGGCCAGCACATCCAACAAAACGCCTTTGAATCTTTTTTGCGTCGCCTCTTCCCGGCGGACGACCGGTTTCATTTTCGGTGTCATGGTTTTATTGTTTTTTTAAGGTCAGTTCCATCTGAATATCTCCACGGGCATAGGCCGGTCGGCATTCGCGCAACTCCCGAAATCCCAAGGCCCGATAGAGCGCGACGGCCGGTTCGAGCCGCCGGTTGCTTTCGAGAAACAACCGTTTCGCTCCGCGCCTGCGCGCTTCATCGATCACCGCTTCGCACAGCAGGCGGCCAATACCGAGTCCCCGCACAGCCGGCGAGACAGCCAGTTTGGCCAATTCGTAGTCGTAATCGGCCGAATGGTCGAAGCGGCACAGCGCGCAAACCCCCACCGGTTCGTCGTCGTACAGCGCCACGGCGATATAGCCGCCCGGCTCCAGAATGTGTTCCTGCGGATGATCCAAGGCCTCGTAATCGGCCGCCTCCATCCGCCAATGCTCGGTGATCCACGCTTCGTTCAACGCCCGGAAAGCCGCTCCGTAACGTGCCTCGTACGGAACGAGTCGGATGCGGCGGCTTTCGCGCGATCTCCTGGCCTCTTTCACCCGTTGGAAGAGCGACCGGGCAGCCAACAACTCTTCCCACTCTTCGATTGCACGCCAGAGGTCGTTTTCGGTCTCGCGATCGATCCGTTCGATCGCTGCGGAGACGTCTTCGCACAGTTCGGTCAGACGAGCGGCCGTCTGTCGGCCTTTTTCGGAGAGCATCACCCGATTCGTTCGCCCGTCGGCAGCGTCGCGACGCTCGCAAACCAACCCTTCGGCCGCCATTTCCCGCACGATACGGCTGACCGAGGGATGGGTATGGCCGATCTCGCGGGCCATGGCGGTAATGGTCTTCGTCTCGCCCTGCGAGAGGACGGAAAAGACGGGAAACCACTTCGGCCGTATCTCCACGCCGGCCATACGGTAGATCGAAACGGCCTCTTCGGTAATCTTGTCGGTCAGCATGCGGAGCCTGCTACCGATGGCGACTCGGCCGGTGCGATTGAAGAAATCCATACTGCGTTATTTTACGACATTAATTACGTAATTGGTTACGCAAATATAATCTACGTTGATGTATCCACCAAATCAAATTTATGGCAAAGGGGAGGGGAACGCAAATGGAAAGACCGGAGCCTCAACGACAGGAAGGGGCACTCGCCGCAAAATCAAAGAGAGCCGAGCCGACGGAAGAGAATAAAAAAACGCCTCGGAGCGAGAGAACACCCCGAGGCGGAAGAGAAAAATACCCGCACTGTGAATAAAAACCCTACTCGTAGGCCCCCGACTTCAACGCCGAGACCTCGCGCGGCGTCAGGTAGCGCCAGAAACCACGCCTTAGCCCCATTTTGGTCAACCCCGCGAAGTAGACCCGGTCCAGCTTGACCACCTCATAGCCCAACGCCTCGAACATCCGTCGCACGATCCGATTGCGTCCCGAATGAAGTTCGACCCCGACCTCTTTCCGATTCCCCTCCACGAAGCTCACCTCGTCGGCATGAATCGGCCCGTCCTCCAGGTCGATCCCTTCGACCAACCGATCCAAATCCGCCTCCGCGCAATCTTTGTCCAAAAAAACGTGGTAGATCTTCTTCTTCGCAAAGCTCGGATGAGTCAGCTCTTTCGTCAGGTTTCCGTCATTGGTCAACAACAGCACCCCCGTGGTATTCTTGTCCAGCCGCCCCACCGGATAGACCCGCTCCTTGCACTGGCCTTTCAACAGGTCGATCACCGTGCGATCCGCATGCGGATCCTCCATCGTCGTAACGTATCCTTTCGGTTTATTCAGCACGATATAAACTTTCCGTTCCCCCTTGAGCAATTCGCCGCCCAGCCGCACCTCGTCCTGCGCCGGTCGGATCTTGGTCCCCAGCTGGTCGACCCGTACGCCGTTGACCGTAACCTCGCCCGCCTCGATCAGCTGGTCGGCCTCGCGCCGCGAGCAGACGCCCGACATGGCGATAAACCGATTCAACCGCACTTCTGCCGGCAAAGCCGGTGCCGCCTTATCCCCCGCCGCCTCGGCGTGTCTCGGTTTTCTCCCCCGCAAATTCGTGGAAGTCCCTTCCGGCCGCCGATCGGCAGCAAAACGGTCCGAACGCTCCGAGAAACGTTGCGAACGTTCCGAGCGACCCGAACGCTCCGGTCGATCCGAACGAAACGTTTTCTTCCCCTTATCGGAAGCGAATTTACGTTCGCCGCGAGTCTCCTCGCCGTTTCTCTTATTCTTAAACGCCGGCCGGTCGTTCTCGTCCGTCGACGTTTCCTCGTTTTGTTCGTTTCGACGCATCGCTCCCTCGCGACGCGTGCGGAAAAACGAACGTCCGCTGCGGTCGTCCCGACCAAACGGACGCTTCTTGTTGGAATCCCGATTATCCATGATCCTGTGTTGAGTCCGACACCCTCCGGGAACATCGGACATTATTCGATTTAAAACGTTGCAAAGGTACCCCTTATTTTCTAAATTTGCGCAACTTTTAATCAAACGACTCTCCATGAAGAGATACGATTTCGACACCTATATCGACCGCATCGGGACAGACTGCGAGAAATACGAGACCCTGAACTCGGTGTTCGGCACCGACCGAGTGATTCCGCTGTGGATCGCGGATATGGACTTCGCGACAGCCGATTTCATCGTCGAAGCGATGGAGCGACGGATGCAACATCCGGTCTTCGGCTATACGTTCCGGCCGCAATGCTACTCCGATGCCATTCGGGGATGGGTCGAACGGCACGGCGGGTGGAAGATCGACCCGGCCTGGATCGCCTTTTCGCCGGGAGTCGTGGCGGGTATTACGTTCGGCATGCTCAGCTGCACCGAACCGGGTGATGGAGTAGTGATCCAGCCGCCGGTTTACCACCCGTTCGGCAATACGATCCGAGCCAACGGGCGACAAGTGGTCAACAATCCGCTGGTGCAGGATCCGGAGACAGGTGCCTATCGGATCGACTTCGAGGACTTGGACCGAAAACTGGCTCAGGCACGGGCGTTTATTCTCTGCAACCCGCACAATCCGACGGGACGCGTCTTCACGCGGGACGAACTCTTGCAGATCGGGGAGTTGTGCCGGAAACACGACGTAACGATCATCTCGGACGAGATTCACGGCGACTTCGCATTCCGACCGCACGAACACCTGCACATCGCCGCGCTCTCCGAGGATTTGGCGGCGCGGACCATCACGCTCATCGCACCGAGCAAGACCTTCAACGTGGCCGGATTTTCAACCGCCGTAGCTATCGCGCCGAATCCGGAACGACGGGCGGCTTATCAGGCCGAGGTAGACAAGATTCATATCGAGAACGGCAATATCTTCGGTTCGGTGGCTTTGAAGACCGCTTACGAGCAGGGGGACGAATGGATTGCGCAGCTGCTGGACTATCTGCAGGGAAATATCGACTTCGTGTATGATTTCATCACCGCAAACATTCCGTCGGTGCGGTGCTACAAGCCGGAGGCGACTTTTCTCATGTGGCTCGACTTCCGGGCGTGGGGGATGGACCAGTCGACCCTCAACCGGTTTCTCGTCCACGAGGCGGGACTGGGGCTGGGCGACGGCTCGATCTACGGAGTCGAGGGAACGGGGTTCGAGCGGCTAAACGTCGGGACGCCGCGATCAGTACTCGAACGGGCGATGCACCAGCTGCTGGAAGCGGTGCGGAAACGAGGATTATGATCTTGAGGAGCTGATTTTGCCGACAAGTTGCGATAAACACGGGCGCTGCGTGCATCTCGAAAAAAATAGGCGGGGCGGTTGGAAATAGGATTCCAACCGCCCCGCTAATCTATTATCCGACAAAGCCTACTCGCCCATCTTCCGCCACTGCTCCGGCCCGTAGCTCCAACCGCCCCCCGAGGCCAACTCTTCCACCGAATACCGCCCCTCCGGCGAAGCCGTGAAGCGACGAATCGTATACTTTCCCTGCTCGAAATCGTAGGTCGTACCGTCGTCGTCGTACAGATCGAACGAACCGGCCGCCTTGCCGTAAACCCGCAGCTCCAGCGGCTGCCCGGCGACCCATTCGGCCGTCGTCCGCACCGCCGGAATCATCGGGATCACCGCACCGTCCCGGACAAACAACGGAATCCGCCCCAGCGTCCCGCGTACGACCACCTCGTTGCCGTTACCGACCCGCTCGCCCGTGTAGAAATCGTACCAGTCTCCCTGCGGAAAAACCACCTTCCGCTCGGTTTCGCCCGCAAACAACGGAGCCACCAACAGATCGTTCCCCATCATATACTGGTCGGTGATTTCGCGGATCGTCGCCATCTCGTACGGATTTTCCGTACCGTCCAACGTCCCCTTTTCGCGTTTGACCCGCCCGTCGAAACCCGCCACGAGGTTCATCGCCCGGAACGGCGGCACCCCCTCTCGATAGTACTGCGCGAAAGTAGAATAAAGGTAAGGCAAGAACTGCATCCGCAACAACGCAACCTCGCGACAAGCCTCGTAAACCTCCGGGAACGACCACGGTTTGGTACCGTCGGCCCAAGCGTTGAGCTGAGCCAGCGGCGAGAAGCAAGTGGTCTGCATCCGCCGCACCCACTCTTCGCCCGATCCCGAAGCCCGCACCTCGGGCGTCCACAAAACGCCGTTGAAGCCGCTGTTGACGACCCCCGTAACGAACTCCCGGTGGCTGTAATTGTCGCTGTAGATCACGTACGGATAGCGCACCGCTCCGGCATTGGCCGCCCGAACCAGACCGTAAGTGCGGAGGTTCCGGGCCCGATAAGCCTCGTCGACGGCCGCCATCACCAGGTTCCCATAGGTGGACCGCATCTGCTCGCCCGTTACACCCGACGGAAACTCCGCCACGTCCGGCCAGAGCCAGCAATCGAACCCGTCCACCTCGTCCACCTTATAGCCGCCGACACCCAACGCAAGTTGTTCGCGATCGATATGGCGTTTGAACACCTCCCGCGGTTCCCGCAGCGTATAGTCCGGCACGATGCCGCACCACACGGTATGGGTTCCGGCATACGGAGCCAACGAGTCGTAGAGCTTCGCCCGCGGAGCGATGTACGGATTGCACCACAGATTGAGCTTCACGCCGCGCCGCTGCATTTCGTCCGCAAATCCGGCCGGATCCGGAAAACGGGTCGAATCCCACTCGAACGTGCAGGGATAGGCCGCCGAGTGCCACCCGGGCTCCAACCCGACGACATCGAGCGGAAAACCGTTCTCGACAAAAGCCTCGACCTCGGCCCGCACCATCGAGTCCGTGTAGCGGGTCGGCGTTCGCTGCCAAAAACCGAGCCCCCATTTCGGCGGGATAAAACCGCCTCCGCACCAAAGGTTAAACCTCGACACCACGTCGAGCATATCCTCGCCCGAAAACAGCACCAGTTCGACCCCCTCGGCCGGAACGAGCACCTCCAGGTTATCCGAATAGGGCTGCGGGTTCCACGCCGGATCGGTATTCCGGTCCTGTGCCACCGGCGGGTTAGGGCTGTCGGTCCGCACGCCGGTACCGACCCAGAGGTCGACATACCGAGCCGAGTTAATCAACACGCCGTACCCTTCGGACGAAACGAAAAACGGTACCAGAGCATGCGTCCGTCCGTTGTCCTGACTCCCGTAATGGTCCATGTGCAGCCGCATGATCTGCCCGCGTCGACCGACGCTCTTGAATTGCAGACCGAGGCCGTAGATCTGTTCGTCGGGGGTCAGCGGAAAAGTTAGAAAAGTTTTTCCATCGCGCACCGCCATTTCGATCCGCGACATGTCCAACGGAAAATCTTGCGCCGATTTACCGTTCAACGCCTCTCTCCTCGGCTTCGTGTCGGTCGAGGAGAGCAGGTCGTAGCCCTCCGGTCGCCCGACGACCGTCGTCCACACCCCCGGCGCTTCGTTTTTCCACCGTCCCGGAACCGGTTCGGTCCGACAACAGGCCGCCGCAAGCAACCCCGTGCCGACCCACAAAAGAATCTTTTTCATACGATTATAAATTGGAGATTTGGGTTAGTCGTCCATGCTGGTATCACAGAACGTAAAGATAACGATTTCTCGAAAAACGCCCGTTTTCCCGAAACCGCCCCCTTTCATTACTGAAAAAAACTCCTACCTTTGATACGTTTTTTCATGAAACAAAACACCAAACTAACTCTCATTATCAAACTCAATCGACATGATTAAACCAATCAGAACGATCTCGTTGGCCCTGTTGGCAGCGGGAATCTCCTGCTGGGCAGGCGAAGCGACGGCCAAAGCGCCGAAAATGAAACACGTGGTCATGATCGGCAGCGACGGTTTCAGCGCCGAAGTGGTCCGGGCCAATCCCGGGAAATTTCCGAACCTCGAACGCTTGATGCAAGAGGGTAGTTATACGCTCGAAGCACGAAGCGTGCTGCCGTCGTCGAGCGCCATCAACTGGGCTACGCTGCTGATGGGAGCCGGGTCCGAGATGCACGGCTTTACGGAGTGGGGAAGTAAGACTCCGGAGGTAGAACCGATCTACGTCGACGAACAATACGGCCTGTTTCCGGGAATTTTCGGCGCCGTACGCCGCCAGATGCCGGAGGCCAAGACCGGCGTCGTTTACTCGTGGGAGGGCATCGGCTACCTTTTTGAAAAAGAGGCCGTCGACCTCGACCGCGGTACGCAGGACAACGACGACGAAGCGACGAAACTGTTCTGCGATTTCCTGAAAGAGCAACAGCCGACCCTGGCTTTCATCCACATCGGCGAACCGGACCACACCGGACACACCATCGGATGGATGACCCCGGCCTACGTCAAAGCGTGCCAGAGGGTCGATTCGCTGGTAGGGGTTATCTATGATTGCATACGGGAAAACATGGACATGAAATCGACCGCAGTCATCTTCACGGCCGATCACGGCGGAAAAGGGACCGTTCACGGCGGGAAATCCATGAACGAGATGCAGGTGCCGTATATTATCGTCGGACGGGGGATTCCGGCCGGACAGAAGATCGAACGGATCGTCATGAAGTACGACAACGCGCCGACCATCGCCGAGCTGCTGCGAATCAAGGCGCCGGAACAGTGGTACGGGAAATCGGTGCTGCGATAATCGGTACGCAGCGGGCACGATTGAAAACGAGGAAGCCTGGGGAAAATCATATTTCCCCAGGCTTCCTCGTTTTTCTAAAAGACACGATTACTCCGCCTTGAGCGCACCGACCGGATTGGCCGTCGCCGCCCGCCAACTCTGAATCGTTACTGTCAGTAAAGTAATAAACAACACGACTGCCAACGCAACGGCGAAAACCCACCAATAGATCGGCGTCCGATAGGCGAACGTCGCCAGCCACTCCCGTACGCCGTACCACGCCAACGGAGCCGCCACCACGAAGCAGACCAGCACAATCGCGATGAACTTTCGGTTGAACATCGCCAGAATCTCCGCTACCGTCGCCCCCATGACCTTGCGAACCCCGATCTCTTTGCGCCGATATTGCGTCTCGAAGACCACCAGCCCGAAAACGCCCACGAGCGAAATCACCACCGCCAAGAGCGAAAAGAGCGTAATGAGCAAAGTCAACTGTTGATCCTTTCGGTAGAGGGCGTCGAAAGCCGCATCGAAGAACTGCACCGCGACCGGATAAGCCGGATCGATCTCGGCCGCCGCACGACGAATATGGTTCACCGCCTCGTACGGATCGCCCACGATTTTGAAATAGGCGATCGGCAGCGCACCGGAACCCGTCCATTTCCCCCGCACGATCAGCGCCATCGGCCCGATCGGCGAGTGCAACGAAGCGTAATTAAAATCCCGGACGATCCCCCGCACCTCCGACAGGGCGGCATCCGCGCCGCTTCCCCATTCCAGGACCCGATCCTGCGGACCGATCCCGTAATCCCGGGCCGCCCGCTCGTTGAACAGGTAAGTACTGAGTGGTTTGAGCGTATCCCCGGCATGGAACCCGTCGCCCTCGACCACTTCTATCCCCATCAACTGCGGAAAGTTCCACGACACATCCTCACAGGTGAACTGAATCTGTTTTCCCCTGATCTCTTTGAAGTTCTCCGAGTGGAGGTTGCCCACGCCGATCGGCATCCTCGAATAGGCCACGTCCTCGATCAGCGGCGACTGCCGTACCCGATTCTCGAACGCCCGCGACCCCAGCACACCGCCCCCCAACCGCATGTAAGCGATCCGCTCCTGGTCCATCCCCGTATCGACATGGCGCAAATAACGGTTCTGTAACTGGAGGAACATCGCCGCCACGATCAGTCCCAGCGACACGACGAACTGGAATCCGATCAAAGCCGTTCGCAATTTCCGTCCGCTGGGCGACATGCCGAACGACCCTTTTTTGAGCACCAGCGCCGGCGGGAAGGAGGTGGTGTAGAAAGCCGGGTAGAGACCGGCCAGCAGCCCCACGACCACAGCCGTGGCCGCCGAGAGTCCGACCAACCCGACGTTTTCCGCCAGCGAGATTCCCCCCGAAAGCAGTTCGCTGAAGGAGGTTCGACCGAGCAGAAAGACCCACCCGACAGCCAGCACGAATGCGATCGCCGCAATGCCGACCGCTTCGGCCACCAATGCCCACCGTAACACACCGACCGGCGATCCGAGTACCTTCTGGGTATTGATGCTTTTGATACGCATCGGGGTGAGCGACGTGGCGAAGTTCACGAAATTGACGGCTGCGATTCCGATCACCAGCACCGCGATGGCCAGCAACAGATCGGTCGTAGTCCGCTTTCCGTGCTTGATCAGCGAGTCTCCCATAAACGAACGCGAATCGAAATAAATATCCGGCAAGGCTGTCATCCCGATCGAACCCGAAGTTTGGATCCAGCTCATTTTTTCTGCGAGGTCGATGCGTCTCCACTCCCGCAATACCGCCTCCGGATCGACTCCGGGCAACAACCGCACATAAAAGAAATTGTTGCATGAACTCCAATCGTTTAACGTCCATTCCTGATCCAGAAAGGGCACGTAAACGACATTGTCGAGCTGCGAGTTTGACGGAAAATCGCGGTAGACGCCTCCCACCCGGTAATCTCGCGTATCGGCGTCGATACCGATCGAGAGTTTCTCTCCCAGGACACCATGCTCACGACCGAAAAACTTTCGGGCCAACGACATCGGTACAAGGACTTTTCCCGCCTCCCGCAACGCATCGGCGCTCCCTTCGGCGATTTCGGGCCGGAAGACTTGCGTAAAACCGGTGTCGGCCTGAAAGACGGGTTCCATAAATCCGACGGGGGTTCCGTTGCGCTCGACGGTGATATACGAATCGGAAAACGCCGGCTGTATCAAAGTGTAGGCTGCCACACCCGGAGAGAGCGGTCCGAAAGCTCTCGGAAAAGGTCGCGATACGATCGGGATATTCATCCCGTCGGCAGCAATCTCGACCCGAAAGATACGATCGGCCTCCGGATGGAAACGGTCGAACGAATGCTCGTACCGAACCTGCATCAAAATTAAGATAAAGGCGGCAAAAGCCACGCTCAGCCCCACGATGTTGAGTGTCGAGGCCACTCGGAACCGCCGTAGGGTGGTCCGAAAGTTGCGAAAGATAATGTTCATGGTCTGTCTAAATGGGTCTTCAAAATCGAATCGAACAGGTTTTACCCTTGATTTCCATTCCCGAGCGCTCCCGAATCCGGCCGGAATCCGAAAGCTCTCTTCCTATAGACGCATCGACCTCCCGTTTCGGATGTCGCCCCTGCATTTTTATCGAATATCCGGTCTTTGGCCGGAGGGGAGGGTACTATGCTTTTCGCGAACAGCCACGGCGGCTGGTACCCGCGCGATCTATGATCGCGGTTTATGCCGAATTGAAAACGGGGCTGAACGCCTGGGAAACCCACAGCCTACGGCGCGGTTTGTTGCGAAAGAAATGTTCCAACTGATTGCGACTCGCAGAGTCGCCGGCCATGTCGCCCAGCGGCAAAGTCGCTCGGGGAGGGGTGGGCGACAGGCCGAATGAGGCGCAATAGGGCGGCTGTGATTCGCGTGATTAAAGGTCGCGGTTTGTGGGGAAATAGCATGAATTGTTTGGTGTGCGGTTTCGGGCCGCAACCCGCGGAGCTTTAGGGTAGAGGCTGGCAGGTTCGAGTGTCGAGCGGCACCTTGCGCCGTCGGGGTGGTAGCGACGCCCTAATAGACCAGAGCAGGAGATTGCAGAACTCAAACTGAATTTCAAGAAAGGGAGAGTTCTGTAGTAGCCGATGAATCCGGATATACAAAAAACGTGCAGGGCCGGGAATCGATTTCCCGGCCCTGCACGATCGATAAAGAAAAAACACTTAAAAAATCGGATACTTCACGAACACCTCGATCGCCTGGTATTCCGCCATCCCGAGCTTGTCATAAAGCTGCGCCGTAGCTTGCGTCCGATCTTCAGCCCGTTCCCAGAACTCGCGTTTGTCGTCCCCCGGGAACGGCACGATGTCTTTCTGCGACAAGTGGCGATAAATCGCATGCCGTTTCTTGATCACCTCGTCCGGACTCAGCGGCACCGCCATGTCCACCATATCCAAATCCCACTCCTGCCAAGCCCCGCGGTAGAGCCACATCACGCAATCCTTCAACCATTCGTCCCCCGCCTCTTTGATCTGGTTCACCGCCGCCAGCACGATCTCGATACAAACGCGGTGCGTCCCGTGCGGGTCCGACAGGTCGCCCGCCGCATAGATCTGATGCGGTTTGATCTTCCGCAACAACTCGATCACGATATCGATGTCGGCTTGAGAAATCGCCCCTTTCTTGACCGAACCGGTTTCGTAGAACGGCAAATTGAGGAAGTGCACATTGGTTTCGTCGTTCAACCCAAAGCTGCGGTCCGCCGCCTTGGCCTCGCCGCGACGAATCGCCCCCTTGAACTTCCGCAATTCGAGCGGTTCCGGCTGTCCTTTGACCTTGCTCTGAATCAACTGTTTGAAGTGTTCGTACTTGTCCTCGAACCCGCATTCGCGCGCCGTATCGAGCGTCTGCAGCACCACGTCGTCATGCACGGCGATATTCCCCGACGTCTGATAAGCGACATGCACATCGTGCCCCTGATCGGCCAACCGAATGAAGGTCCCCCCCATCGAAATGACGTCGTCGTCCGGGTGCGGGCTGAAGATCACGATCCGTTTCGGGAACGGGAACGAACGCGCCGGCCGCGTCGAGTCGTCGGCATTCGGCTTTCCGCCCGGCCAACCCGAGATCGTATGCTGCAGATCGTTGAAGACCTGAATATTGATCTTATCATAGGTCATCCCGGTATCTTCGATCAACTGCCCGAGGCTGTTATCGATATAGTCCTGGTAAGTAACCTTCAGAATCGGTTTGTTCACCTTGCGGCACAACCAAAGCACCGCCTTACGGATAAACCGGTTGGTCCAGACGCAGGTCCCCACCAGCCACGGCGTCGCCACGCGCGTCAGCCCCGAAGCCGCGTCCTCGTCCAACACCGCCTCGACATTCCCGTGATTCTGCAAGTACGAAGCCGGCACCGCCGCATCCACCGCCCCCTCGATCACCTTGGCCGCAATCTCGGACTTGTCCTCGCCCCAACCGATCAGCACGATACGTTTAGCCTGCATGATGGTGGCGATCCCGACCGTCAACGCCCGGGTCGGCACATTTTCGATCCCGTAGAACGACGAGGCCACCAGCTTCCGCGAAGCATTGCTCAACGCCACGATCCGCGTCCGGGTATTCTGGTAAGTCCCCGCCTCGTTCAACGCCACCTGTCCCTGGTCGCCCATCCCGAGCAACAGAATATCGATCTGTTGCTCGGGATGGG
>JAIDFC010000269.1 GCA_029054535.1 Rikenella sp.
CCGTTGCAGGCTGTCGGTACACAGCGAGTCCCGCCCCTCGTAGACCGCCTTGACGCGGGCGAACAGTCTCGGATCAAGGCTGATGTCGCTGTTGTGTCGGGTCAGCAGCGGCGACATCTCGCCTTGAATCGTCTCCAGCTCCGGGGTCATATCGGTCCCGGCGACGCAGCCGAACACGGACGACACCTGGCGCAAGAACTCCCCGCTGTTGTCGTAGGCCAGAATGGTGTTCTCGAAAGTCGGAGCCTCCGGATTGTTCACGATCGCCTCGATTTCGGCCTTCTCGCGGGCCATCCCCTCGTCGAACGCAGGTCGGTAGTGTTCCGGGCGGATCTGCTCGAACGGCGGGGTGCCGAACGGGGTCTCCCAAGCGGTGAAAAACGGATTCTCGGCATCGGTCGCAGCGTTCGGGCCGGCGCCGCAAGAGGTCGCCACGGCAGCCGCACAGAGCAGGGTCATGATCGGTCGATTCACTTTTTTTGGTTTTTATGGGACTTAAATTGTACTTTTGCTCACTGAGTGTCGACACAAAATTAGCACTATTTTCGACTTAATCGGACCTCGGGATGCACCTTTTTTACACGCCGGACTTATCGAGCGAGCAGCTCGTCCACGCTTTGGGAGCCGAAGAGTCGCGCCATGCGGCGGGGGTGCTGCGGTTGCGGGCCGGCGAGCGGGTGCGGCTCACGGACGGGCGCGGAGGATGGTGCGAGGCGGAGATTCTGCCGGATTCGTCGGCCCGGGAGGTGCGGGTGCGGATCGTCGCGCGGGAGGAAAACCACGGGCGGAGACCGTACAGGCTCCACGTGGCTATTGCGCCGACCAAGAACAGCGACCGCTACGAGTGGTTCCTCGAAAAGGCGACCGAGATCGGGGTGGATCGCATTACGCCGATCCTCTGCGAGCACTCGGAACGAAAGGTCTTGCGGAGGGATCGGGGGGAGAAGATCGTTCTGAGCGCGGTCAAACAGTCGCTCAAGGCCTATGTGCCAAAGTTGGACGAACTGACGCCGCTGCGCGATTTTTTGGCGGATCCTCATCTATATAAGCATCGTTTCGTGGCCCACTGCGACGAGGCGACGCCGCTCGCGGAGCGGGCGGAGCTGTTCGGGGCGTTGCAAGCGGCGACGACGGACAAGGAGTTTTGCGTGATGATCGGGCCGGAGGGGGATTTCTCGCCGGCGGAGATTGCGGCCGCCCGGGCGATGGCGGGGTTCGTGCCGGTGTCGCTCGGCGAGAGCCGGTTGAGGACCGAAACGGCGGGGGTGATGGCGGCGGCGATGGCGCAACTCGCGTCGGGACGCTGATTTTTTGACGAATAGACACCTTTGTCCTTAGCACGGTTTCCTGTAGTAGGGCCGCGCGGCGGGCGAGGTACTTGAAAACTGACATATGACGATCGGAGACGTTTTTTCATTTTTCGTATTGGGCGGTCTGCTGAGTTTTGCAGCCCCGGGAACCCGGCTCAAGGGAGTCGTGGCGGCGGCGGTCATTGCCGCCGGAGCTGTCGTGGCGGCCGTGGCGGGCGTTACGGCTGTCGTCGTGCCGGGAGGGACCGGCGAGTTGGCAGGGGGGACGGCTTGGCTGCCGGGGTTGGATGCGCTCGGAGGGGTATTTGCCCTGGCGGTGGCGATCAGCGGCGTGGCGTGCGCGGTCTATGCGGTGGGCTACATGCCGGCGCATGCGCCGGGGAAAAGCCATACGCAGGTGGCGTTGCATTTTGCGGCGCTGGTCGCGTTGTTCTACGCCATGCTCGGCGTGATTCGGGCCGAGGATACCTACGGATTCCTGTTCTGGTGGGAACTGATGACGCTCAGTTCGTTCGTCCTCGTCATGTTCGACGCGCAACGAAAGGAGGTGTTGCATGCGGCGGTGGGGTATCTGGTCTTGATGCACGTCGGATTCTTCATGCTTTTGGGCGGATTCGTCGTGCCGGGCGGAGGAGAGGCCTTCTTCGACGGAGGGGGGATGACCGTGCCGGTGTTTCTGCTCTTCCTGGCCGGGTTCGGACTCAAGGCGGGGATCTTTCCGCTCCACATGTGGCTGCCGGTGGCCCATCCGGCGGCGCCGTCGCACGTCTCGGCCTTGATGTCGGGGGTGATGATTAAAATGGGGATCTATGGGATCGTGCGGGCGGCGCTGGCGTTGACGCCGGAGGCGATGCTCGCGATGGGGGCGCTCGTTTTCGCCTTGGGGGCGGTTACGGCGGTCTTCGGTATCGCGCGGGCGGCGGTGCAGACGGACTTGAAACGGCTGTTGGCCTATTCGTCGGTCGAAAACGTGGGGATTATCTGCCTCGGGATCGGACTCGGGATGATGGGGCGGGCCCTGGAGAGCGATTTTATCGCCTATGCCGGATTCGGGGGGGCGTTGCTCCATGTGCTGGGGCATGCGAACTACAAAACGATGCTTTTCCTTGGGGCGGGCTCGGTGGTGGCGGCGACGCATCATCGCGATATGAACCGGCTCGGGGGACTTTTGCGGCGGATGCCGATCACGGGGACGCTGTTTTTGGCGGCCACGTGCGCGATCTGCACGGTGCCGGGGTTGGTGGGATTCACCTCGGAATACGTCTTGTTCGACGGCTTCTTCGGCTCGATCACGCGGGGCGAACTGGTCGTCGTGGCGGCCACGGGGATTGTGGCGTTGGCGTTGGTGGGGGGCTTGACTTTGATGACCTTTACGAAGGCTTACGGAATGACCTTCCTGGGGAATCCGAGGGGGTGCGCCGCGCGGGAGGCCAGGGAGGTCAATCTCGTCATGATCGTGGCCCAGGCGTTGCCCTTGGCGGGGATCTTGGCGGGGACGCTGCTCTATCCGTACTTGGTGCTGGAGTATGCCGACGCGCTTTTCGGGGCCCGATACTATGCCGAACCGGTCATCGGGACGATGGCGACGGTCGAATGGGTGATGCTCGGGGTGGCGGCTCTGACCGGAGGATTGCTCTACCTCAAACGGTGGCTCAACCGCAGGGCAGGGGTCGCGGTGCGGAGGAGACCCACCTGGGGATGTGCCTTTACGGCGCCTACGGCGCGGATGCAGTATACGGCTTCGTCGTATAATCGCGAGTTGCAGACCGTGTGGGGCGAGCAGGCGGCGGGAGGACAACTGCAGTCGCAGTATCGCGAGCGCGAGGCGGCGGGACATGCGGTCTTGAAAGAAGATGAAATTTTCCCGGCGGCGCACGCTTTTGCGACGGAGGACCGGGACTCGACGGCGCGGGCGGTTACGCATTGGACCACGCATTTGTTGCGGCGGTGGACGGCGCGGATGGCGCTCTTCCAGACGGGCAAGACGAACCATTACGTGCTGCATGCGCTGGTGGTGCTGGTGCTGATCCTGATTTTGTCGCTCTGCGGGGCGTTTTAACCGATTTCGAACAGCTTTTTCGGGGGACCTGAAACATGTTTATAATACCTTTTATCCTGATACTGGTCTGTGCGGTGTGTCTGAAGGGGGTGATCAACAAAACCCGCGCCCGGATGGCGGGGCGGACGGGGGTACGCTTTTTCCAACCGTTGTTGACGGTGGGGGTGTTGCTCGAAAAGGGGGAGGTCTACAGCACCGCTTCCACGATGCTCACCCGGGTGGCACCGGCGCTCTACTTGGCG
>JAIDFC010000027.1 GCA_029054535.1 Rikenella sp.
CACTACGACAGTCGGCATCTCGTCCCTCGCGATCCGCAACGTCTCTGCCGCCGTCGCCCCGGCCCCCATCCCGCCGATCCGCCACACCAACGGCCGTTCGGCATACCGATCGCCCCATCTCGCCCGCAACGGCCGCTGCTCCAGCTCGGTAGCCGTGAGTATCACAATCCGTTCGCACATGCTCGTATCGATTTTTTCTTCGTGTGTTTCGAAAAAAGTCCTTTGCGCCCCCAGCAAAATTTTCCTTCGGTCGGACGCTCGGTGCCGCTACTCGAAAGCTGGAGTTTGCTCGGATAGGCCCCGCTGGTTTCGGCCCGTTGAACTACGAAAATCCACAACTCGCAATAAAACCGCGACTGAAAGTCGCACGGATCGCCGCCATCCCGGCGGCGGGACGCAACTTCTCGCTAGGCTCGATTGCGCCCTTGCTGGCGGCGAACCTTTTACCTGGACTCGACAATCGCGATCGCAGATCGCTCGGCCCGCAGCCCTCCCCCTGCGGAGGGCCGAAAGTTCGCTATGCTCATTCGGCCGTTCCGCGGACTGCGGTCCTTTTTAATTTCAGAATATTCTTTGCCGCGCGTCAGGCGATTCATGGAGATTCGCCGCAATCCGCGATCGTAGATCGCACGGGCCGTTGCCATCCCGTTGCCCTCATAAACCGCGACCTCTGGTCGCGCGCCCGACGCCGCCCCACACGGAGGGCGGTGCCGCTCGGCACTCGAAAACTGGAGTTTGCTCAGCAACATGCAAGAACTGCGCTCCCGCGCGGGGCCGCGTGCTCGCGGCGAGCCGGCGATACTGCGTATCGCTATAACGTTCTAACGACAATTTCTGCCCGTACGGACTCGAAACGTGCTACAACTCGAACCCGCAGCGAGTGAACATCTCCCGATCCTCGGCAATGCCCGACCCGATCGTCGTCAACAGATCGCCCACAATGGCCGCATTCGCTCCGCCGCGTAAAGCCCGCTCTTGGACCTCTCGCCGCAACAAAGTCCGTCCGCCGGCAAAACGGATATAAGCACGCGGGTTAATCAGCCGAAAGAGAGCGAAAGTCCGCAGAATATCGTCATCCGCCAGCGGTGGCGTCGCTTCGAGCGGCGTCCCCGGGATCGGGTTCAGGACGTTGATCGGGATCGAGTCCACCCCCATCTCGCGAAGCGTGAAAGCCATTTCGAGACGTTGTTCCGCCGTCTCGCCCATACCGATAATGCCCCCGCTGCAGATTCGCATCCCGACCTCGCGCGCCCAGGCGATCGTCTGCTGTTTTTCGGCCAGGGTGTGCGTGGTACAGAGCTTCGGAAAATACGACGGCGCCGTTTCGATGTTGCAGTGATAACTGCCCACCCCCGCCTCTTTGAGTTTCCGGAGCTGCTCTCGGGAGAGCAGCCCCATCGAGGCGCACAGGTTTCCGCCCCGGAACCCGTCGCAAGCCTCGGCGATCGAGCGATAGATCGCCGCGCATCGATCGACCTCGTCATCGGTCATGGTTCGACCGCTGGTTACGAGCGAAAAGCGCCCGACCCCTTTATCGTGATTGTCCCGCGCATGCCTCAAGGCCTCGTCGAGTCCGGTCAACGGATAGACGTCGATCGCGGTCCGATGGCGCGCCGACTGGGCGCACCACTTGCAATCCTCCGAACATCGCCCGCTGCGAGCGTTCATGATCGAACAAGAATCGAACCGATCGCCCATGAAATGGCGCCTCACCCGATCGGCCGCGGCACACAGTTCATCGACCTCGGCCGCCTGTAACCATCCGATCGCCTCGTCCTGCGAGATCAGGTAACCGCCCAGGATAGCGATTTCGAGCTCCTGAAGAGTTTTCATAGTCTTCTCTGAGAAATTTTCGCAAAGATAGAGGTTATTCCTTTTGGAGTTATAGGGAGAAATACCTATTTTTGCCGTTGAAAAAACGGCACCGTAGCTTAATTGAATAGAGCATCTGACTACGGATCAGAAGGTTACAGGTTTGAGTCCTGTCGGTGTCACACGTTTCTCCTCTATACGACGAGGAGGAAAAAGAGCTTCTACGAGAGCTGAAAAGCGAAAGAGGGTTGCACGGTATTCTTGTGCGACCCTCTTTTTTATTCCGACACCCCATCGACCACCAGCCGTTCCCACTCCGAATGGCGTTGCAAGTAGGCGACGATATAAGGACAGACCGGTACGATCCGCCATCCCCGCCGCTCCAGCTCCCCGAACACCGCTCCGACCAGTGCGGCAGCCACCCCTCGTCCCTCCAGCTCGGCCGGGACCCATGTGTGCGTCAAATATACCACATCGTGCGGCGCGACGACATATTCGACTCGAGGGAGCTCCCGTTCACCGACAGCTCGACCGACAGAACTTCGGAATTCAAAACGATGGCACGCGACGTTGTCAACCAGCCTGTATTCGGGAGTCATAAGCATCTCTCTTTTCAAGAGACCTATCCATCAATTTTCGGACCACACCGTTTGTTTTTCTCCGCAAAACACCCTACCTTTAACTTCATCTACGAACCATTCTTCTCTTCTTCCCTGATTTATTATGAAAATAATCGGCATCTATTCTGACTGTTTCCAGGCGTCGCTGATCAAAGGCCGACTGGAACAGGCGGGCATCGAAGCCTGCTTACTGAACGAACACGCCAACAACTTGATCCCTTACAGTTCGGCGATCGAGGAGATGCAGGTACGCGTGGCGGTGGCCGACGAGGATTACGAGGCGGCCGCAGCGGTAGTAAACGAAATACGGAACGAAGCCGAGAGCTCGGAAACGGATCGACGCCGTTGTCCGTTTTGCGGTTCGGAGCGGGTGGTATTCGGACTGAAAGGCCCGTCGCGGTGGAAAAAAATCAGCGCGACGATCCTGGCGACATTAACGATGTCGCCGCTGGGGAAAGTGCGCTGCCACTACTTTTGCGAGGATTGCCGACAGGAGTTCTGACCGCACGGCGACGGTGGTCGATACGAGGAGAAGGCATCGACCACCGTCGCCCTACCCTCCCCTCGGGTCAAAACATCAACGACAGACCGATATTGACCTGTTGTACCTCCGGTCCGCCATCTTTTGTAAAGATGCTATGCGGATAGTACCGTGCCGAAAGCGCCACCCATCGATACCCGACGTTGCATTCGACCCCGCCGTGGAAATTGCGCAACCCAAAGTTCCCATGTCCTTTGACCGTATGCCGATCGCCATCCGCGTCGCGATACTTCACTTTCGTATGCCCCTGTAGCCGAACGCCCCCCACCAG
>JAIDFC010000270.1 GCA_029054535.1 Rikenella sp.
ATTATGCGATGCACCATCCGTTCACCTCGCCCAAAGCGGAGGATATGGAGAAGTTTTTCTCGACCGATCTTAAAACGCTGGGGGATGTGCGGGCCGAGGCTTATGACTTCGTGGTGAACGGGGTCGAGGTCGGCGGCGGGTCGATTCGGATCCACGACGGACGGGTGCAGAGTCGGATGTTCGAGGTGCTGGGGTTCACGCCGGAGGAGGCGCAGGCGCAGTTCGGTTTTCTCCTGGGGGCGTTCAAGTACGGGGCGCCACCGCACGGGGGGATTGCATTCGGGTTCGACCGCATGTGTTCGCTGTTCGGCGGGTCGGATTCGATCCGGGACTTCATCGCTTTCCCGAAAAACAACAGTGGGCGAGACATGATGATCGAGTCGCCGTCGCCATTGGCTCAGGCGCAGCTCGACGAGCTGGGGATCGGGCTTGTCGACGAGGCGGTGGAATAGATTTTGTCGGGATTTTCTGTGGTGTTGACTACGGCAGCCCATTGCCCGCCGCGTTTTTTGTTGGGGCTTTTGCGGGGCTTTGTTTGGTCGTTTCCGGATGGCCCAAGCGATGCGCAGCATCGCCCGCCCACCGCGGGCACGCGGGGCCGCGCGGCCTGAGCGTGTCTGACACGGTTTCCGTCGCCCGCCCGCCTCAAAGGGGAATTACGTTCGGTTTATGAGAATAAACCGAACAGAAATTCCCGCGGGCGACGGCTAATGAACGCGCGCTACGCCTAAGTAGCGAAATACGCCGTTTCAACGGAGAGTTGAAACGGATGAATTTCGCCGGCGCGCGTCCAAACACGGTTTCTTTTGAGAAAACCCGTCGCCCGCCTGCCTGAAGAGGAATTTCAAAAGTTTCGCACTTGGCGAAATCTTTATGAAATTCCCGCGGGCGACGGACGCGTTGGGTGTTTTGCGGGGGTTCTCTCGGTCTTAAGATATTCCGCGCGCCACGCCTAAGTAGCGAAATACTCCGTTTCAACGGGTAGTTGAAACGGATGGATTTCGCAGGCGCGTGGCCAAGCCTGGTTTTGGCAGATTCGGGCCGGAGCTTGCGAGGCCCGCCGCGCGTCAGCGAGAAATAGCGGGCCTTCGCGGGGCGAAGCTCCGGCCCGCCATGGGGAGATCGTAGAGGATTTCAGTGGGCGACATGCAAAAAGAATATTCGGGTCGAACGCCCGGGAGCGACCGCAATCAATGACGCGTAAGCGGCATACTTGCGGGCCTCCCGAGGGGAGGCGTTCGGCCCGCGCACCCTTTGGGTGAGGTTGTTGAGTTCAGGTAAAAGGGTCGCCGCCAGCAAGGGCGCAATCGAGCTTCGCGAGAAGTTGCGTCCCGTCGCGTGGGGTGGCGGCGATCCGCGCGCCTTGCAGGCGCGGTTTGTTTCGGGAGAATGGTGAACAGAGTCGTAGCCAGCGGAACCATTCTGAACTCCAGTTTTCGAGTGCCGCTCGGCACCGCCCTCTGCATGGGGGGCGGCACTCGCGGCCCTTATCCGCGGGCGGAGACTCATTTCTCGGCCGACCAACAAAACGCCATGCGGCACCGCCCTCCGAGCCCTACGGACCGCGCCGGCCTCGGATAGAACAAAATTAACTACGAAAGAATCCACAGTAAATGAGTATATTCAGAGAGATCGGTCAGTACCTGATGTTGATGAAAAAAGTGTTCGCCCGACCCGAACAGTGGTCGATCTACCGTCGGCGCGCCTTTTTCGAGATGGATGCCATCGGACTCAACTCCATCGGGATCGTGGCCATCATTTCCGTTTTCATGGGCGCCGTGGTGGTGATCCAAATGGCCAATAACCTCGAGAGCCCGTTCATTCCGAAGATGATGATCGGGTATGCGACGCGGGAGTCGCTCGTGTTGGAATTCAGCTCTACGATCGTGGCCTTGATTTTGGCCGGGAAAGTGGGGTCGAATATCGCTTCCGAGATCGGAACCATGCGGATCACCGAACAGATCGACGCGCTGGAGATCATGGGGGTCAACTCCGCCAGCTATCTGATTCTGCCGAAAGTGGTGGCCTCGGCGGTGTTCTTTCCGCTGCTCACGATTATGAGTATGGTGATCGGCGTGATCGGGGGATATGCCGTGGTGCAGGTTACGCAAATCTTTCCGCCGTTTGAATACGTGTCGGGGATTCGGTATGCCGTCAATACCTTCTATATCACCTACTCCATTATCAAGGCTTGCGTTTTCGGGATCATGATCTCGACCATCTCGGCCTACTACGGCTACTACGCCAAAGGGAACTCGCTGGAGGTGGGGCGGGCCAGCACACGGGCCGTGGTGGTGAGCAGCATCGTGATCCTGATTCTGGACTTAGTACTCACCCAAATCATGCTGATCGACTAACGAGATGATACGCGCCATAGACGTTTGCAAATCCTTCGAGGACGGCCGGCTGGTCCTGGACCACGTTACGGCTACTTTTCTGCCCGGCAAGACCAACCTGATCATCGGTCAGAGCGGGTCGGGGAAGACCGTGCTGCTCAAGTCCCTGGTGGGACTCCACCGGATCGACTCCGGGCAGATCTTATATGACGACCTCTGTTTCAGCGACGCGACGCTGGAGGTCAAGCGCGAAATCCGGCAGAAGCTCGGGATGATCTTCCAGGGGGGGGCGTTACTCGACTCGTCGACTGTGATAGAGAATGTCATGTTCCCGCTCGACCTCTTCACCGACATGTCGCAGAGCGAGAAGGAGGATCGCGCTAATTTTTGCCTGCAACGCGTCAACCTCACCAATGCCAACCGACTCTATCCGTCGGAGCTCAGCGGCGGGATGATCAAACGCGTGGCCATCGCGCGGGCCATTGTGATGAACCCGCAGTATCTGTTTTGCGACGAGCCCAACTCGGGGCTGGATCCGAAGACCTCGGTGGTGATCGACAACCTGATCCAGGAGATTACGCAGGAGTACGACATTACGACGATCGTCAACACCCACGACATGAACTCCGTGATGGAGATCGGCGATACGATCATCTTCATCTACCAAGGGAAAAAGTGGTGGGAGGGGACCAAAGACGATATTCTGGAGACCGACAATCGCGAACTGGAGGAGTTCGTTTTCGCTTCGGCGATGGCGCGGAAAGTGCGGCAGACCTCTAAAACTTGAACGAACACAGACACATGGCAAAGATCTTATCCATAGAGACCGGTACGGACATTTGCTCCGTCGCCCTGGCCGAGAACGGCGAATTGATCTCGCTGCGCGAGAGCGGTTCGGACCGCCCGGCGCATGCCAACAAACTGGGGCAGTACATCGACGAGGTGTTGCGCGAGAACGACATGGATGCCGACGAACTGGATGCGGTGGCGGTCGGCGGCGGGCCGGGGTCGTACACCGGACTGCGGATCGGTGTCTCGACGGCCAAAGGGATGTGCTATGCGCTGGGGCGGCCGCTGATCGCGGTGGACTCGCTGCAGGCGCTGGCCAATATCGCGATGGAGGAGTACGAGGCGGGGATCGTCGAAATCGACGATCCGTCGCGAACGCTCCTGGCACCGATGATCGACGCCAGACGGATGGAGGTTTATACGCGTCTGTTCGACACCGCTCTCATGCCGCAGGGCGAAACCTGTGCGCATGTTTTGACGGCGGAAAGTTTCTCGGATGTGTTTGCCGCGGGACGCGAACTGCTGGTTTTCGGAAACGGGGCCTCGAAATGCCTCGATGTGTTGCCCCGGGCGCGCTTCGCCCGAGTCTCGTCGTCGGCCAGAGGGCTGGTCTCGCTCGCCGAAACGGCTTTCCGAGCGAACGATTTTGTGGATGTTGCCTATTATGAACCTTATTACCTGAAGGATTTCGTCGTTACGCAAAGTAAACGAAACGTGCTCTCTGTTTAGGATGTCTTTTCTTTGGCAACGGGAGGGAACTGTTCTCTTTGTGAACAACCGAGCGGCGTACCGAGGGCAGAGACCGCGCGCTTCGAGCTGTTTTACGTTCGCCGCCAACTGCGACTGAAAGTCGCGCGGGCCGAACGCCTCCCCACGGGAGGCCCGCAACTTTCCATCGCTCTCGCGATGGGTGCGGCCGCTCCCGGGCGTTCAACCCGATGCTGCTTGGCGCTCGAAAATTGGATTTTGCTCGGAAAGCCCCGCCGGCTTGAGGCGACAAAGAAAGAACGGTGCGGTCCGGTTCCAAAAAAGATATACAAAAAACGATGCGACATTACATAAAGTGCGAACATTGCGGGGAGTTGGTGGAGATCAAGTCGGAGTATATGGTTTTTTGTCCGTTGTGTCGGCGGAAGATGTCGAACAGTTTCGCGGAGTGGCGTCGTCGGCATGCGGACAGCGATTTTGAGACCTACCTGAGCGAGGTATCCGTGAGCGATGCGGCGATGGAGGGGGTGCGCGATCAACGGCGGATCGGGCGGGCCATCGGACGGAGAAGAGTGGTACGGCGACTTGCGGCGGCGTTCGGGATTGCCGTTGCGGCGACGATCGTCGGACTGGCGGGGCTGTGGGTTTGGGAGCGGTACGGCCGGAGTTCTTCGATCGAGGCGTTGCTCGATCGGGCCTGGCAGATCGCTTATTACGACGACCTGGGGGCGACCGTGAAGTTTCCGTTCGTATTGGAACCCGAGGGCGGATTTTCGGCCGATTCGCTGCAACGCGAGAATGACCGGCTGGCGGGAGACTCGTTGCAACGGCAGGTGGTGCTGGGGGCGACGAGCCGACGGTGGGCCGAGCGGGGGACGGTGAGCGTTACGGCTTGCCGGATCGACTACCGGCCCGATTTCGGGGTGGACCGCGACCTGGCGACGCGGCAGATTCTGCAAAGCATGTTGCAGGAGAACGGGTTGCAGGGGTTCGAATTTTTCCGCAACGACTACTCCGTGCCGAACCTCCGAGCGAGGAGTCTGTCGGGGAGTTATTTGTTGGGGGTCGAGGCGTTCGAGTTTCGGGCGTTGATGGCCCAGAACGGACATACGGTGTGGTATTTCATGGTCGCTTACCCGCGTTCGGCACCGGAGGGGGTGTTGGTGGCCGCGCGTTTTTTCCGGGGGATCCTGCTGGACCG
>JAIDFC010000271.1 GCA_029054535.1 Rikenella sp.
GCGTTGGGCGGTCTTGGGGCGGCCTCGACGGCGCTTTGCGGTGGCTGTCGTGGCGTTCGCCCCGCGCACGGGAGTAAAAACTCGGCCTCGCGCCTCTTTCGAGAGGCTGCGAGGCCGAGCGTTCGTTTCCGGGTGTCGGAAAATCACGCAAAGGCGATCTTCCGCTCCTCGATCAACTTCCTCAGGTTGATCAACGCATACCGCATTCGACCCAAAGCCGTATTGATGCTGACTCCGGTCTGCTGTGCGATCTCCTTGAAACTGAGGTCGAAATAGTGTCTCAGAACCACCACCTCGCGCTGTTCGCTGGGCAGGCGGTCGATCAGATCGCGTACGTCCTGTTCGATCTGTTCGTGAATTAGGTCGTCTTCGATGGTAGTATCCGAGAGTTTACGATTATTGAGGATATCGTATCCCGCATCCTCGCTGGTAATGTGCATCGGTTTCCGTCCGCCCCGGAAATGGTCGATCACCAGGTTGTGCGCGATACGCAGCACCCACGAGATGAACTTACCGTTCTCGGCGTACCGGCCTGAACGCAGGCTGCCGATAACCTTGATAAAGGTCTCCTGAAAGAGGTCGTCCGCCGTCTGACGATCTTTGGTCAGCATCAGAATGTAGTTGTACACCTTCTTCCGATGGCGTTCGATAAGGGTCGTGATCGCAGATTCATCGCCTTCAATGAATGACCGCAGCAGCAACTGATCGTTGTCGCTTTTGATGATTTCTTTGTTCATGGCTCTACTCTTTATTAAATAGGTTTCGAGTAGATGTAGGTCGATAGGCGAATCTGTTTTTGAGTGGTTTGCTTTTCGGCAAAGATACCGTTTTTTCGGGATCCGGCCAAACAACTCCTCCGGATCTCGATGACGAGTCGGTGGATGTTATAATTTTTCGCAACTAATATGCCAAAACCGTTTGCTGACTTTTTGTCAGATTCTGGTGTCATCCTGTCGGTTCTCTGCCCTCTGCAGAAGCTCATTTAATAGGGCATCACCGCAAATACTCTGCGTGCCCCGGCGGGCGCGATACTGCGTCGCTATAATGTTTCAAGAGCAACCTCCGGCCGCAAAAACACCCTTCAACAGCCTCAGCGCAGCCAGAAAAAGAGACGGCTCGGGAAAGAAAACCCGAGCCGTCAGCCATCCATAGTCCATAGGACAAGCAACAGCACCTCAACCTCCCCTCAAAAAAGAGGCTACAAAATACTGAACGCCACCGTCAAACCCGCCATCACGATTGCCACCATGCTCATCAGCTTGATGAGGATGTTGAGCGACGGCCCGGAGGTATCCTTGAACGGATCCCCCACCGTATCTCCCACGACCGTCGCCTTGTGTGCGTCCGAACCCTTTCCGCCGAGATTCCCCTCTTCGATGTATTTTTTGGCGTTGTCCCAGGCCCCTCCGGAGTTGGCCATGAAGATCGCCAGCACGAACCCCGCCCCCAGTCCGCCGACCAGCAACCCCAGCACCCCGGCCACACCGAAGACGATCCCTGTTACGATCGGCGCGACGATCGCCAGGATCGACGGCAGAAGCATCTCACGCTGCGCCCCTCGGGTCGAGATCGCCACGCACCGCGCATAGTCCGGCGTCGCCTCGCCCGTCAGAATCCCTTTGATTTCGCGGAACTGGCGTCTCACCTCCTCGACCATGCTCTGCGCTGCTCGCCCCACGGCGTTCATCGTCAGCCCACAGAAGACGAACGCCATCATCGAACCGATAAAGACCCCGATCAAGACCTTCGGGTTCATCAGATTGACCTGATAGTACTCCATAAAGTCCGGCAGCGTCGCCTGTTCCACCGACACGGCATTCCCCAATACCTCGATCGTCTTGATCCCGATGTGTTGCAGCCCGATTTTGATCTCTTCCAGGTAGGAAGCCATCAGGGCCAGCGCCGTCAACGCCGCCGAGCCGATCGCAAAGCCCTTGCCTGTCGCCGCGGTGGTATTCCCCAGTGCATCCAAAGCATCGGTCCGTTTCCGCACCTCCGGACCGAGTCCGCTCATTTCGGCATTCCCTCCGGCATTGTCCGCAATCGGCCCGTAGGCATCCGTCGCGAGCGTAATCCCGAGCGTCGAGAGCATCCCGACCGCGGCAATCCCGATCCCGTAGAGCCCCATCGACAAGTTCTGCGCCGTCAGCATGTTCGCCACGTCGAACCGAATGGCGCACAGGAATGCCAACACAATCGCCGCCGCAATGGTAATCACCGGCACCGCCGTGGAGAGCATCCCGAGCCCGATCCCTGAGATAATCACCGTCGCGGGCCCCGTCTGCGAACTTTCGGCCACCTTGCGCGTCGGCTTGTACGACTGCGAGGTGTAGTACTCCGTCGACTGCCCGATAATAATCCCGGCCACCAGTCCGGCAATCACCGAGAACGAGATCCCCAGCCAGTTTTCCAACCCCAGCAGGTAGAGAATAACGAACGTAGCCACCGCAATGAGCACCGAACTGGTATTGACCCCCAGCCCGAGCGCGCTGAGGAGGTTTTTCATCGATGCCCCCTCTTTGGTCCTCACGAGGTAGATCCCGATAATCGAAAGCAGAATCCCGACCGCGGCAATCAACATCGGCGCCAACACCGCCTTGAGCTGCATCTCGCCCGCCGCAGCCGCAAAGGCCGACGCCCCCAACGCCGCCGTCGCGAGGATCGATCCGCAGTAGCTTTCGTACAAGTCGGCTCCCATCCCCGCCACATCGCCCACATTGTCCCCCACATTATCTGCAATGGTAGCCGGATTCCTCGGGTCGTCTTCCGGAATCCCGGCTTCGACCTTCCCTACCAAGTCCGCCCCCACATCGGCCGCCTTGGTATAGATCCCGCCACCGACTCTGGCAAACAGCGCCTGAGTCGAAGCCCCCATCCCGAAAGTGAGCATCGTGGTGGTGATAATAACGAGTTTCTGCGCCGAGGTGATGTCGTTATAGAACCACTCCAGCACCAGGTACCACACCGAGATATCGAGCAGCCCCAATCCAACGACCACCAATCCCATCACCGCCCCGCTGCGGAAAGCGACCCGCAGCCCGCGGTTCAACGACTCGGAAGCGGCCTGCGCGGTCCTTGCCGAGGCATACGTAGCGGTCTTCATCCCGATATACCCGGCCAGCCCCGAAAAGAAACCGCCGGTCAGAAATGCGAACGGCACCCACGGATTCTGCACCCCGAACCCGTAAGCCAGCACGGCAAAGAAAGCGCACAACACGAGGAATACGATCCCAACGATCTTGTACTGTTGTTTGAGATAGGCCATCGCCCCCTTTCTGACATGTCCAGCAATGGTCCTCATCGTGTCGTTCCCCTCGCTGAGCCGCTTCATCCGGACGAAGAAATAGCGGGCGAATCCGAGCGCGATCAGAGCCGCGGCCGGTACGAGCCAGAAAATCAAAGGAATATTCAAACTCATAAGCATTAAGGGTTTTTAAGTTGTTTTGGATGAAAGGTAGTGATTTTTTGCGATATCGGAACGAAATGGGGTGAATTTTTTCGCTTCTTTTTGTGCAGAAAATCTTCTTGGGGACTTTTTTTCGAATGAACGCCTGTTTTGGACTTTTGTTGGTTTTTCTCTTTAGGCTTGGTTTTCTTTGCCGGTGCGCGGCTAAAGATTGTTTTTAGAACGGTAAAGCGATACGTAGTTTGACTCCGTCTTCCTCGCGCTACCTCGGCATAGCCCGCGAGCGGTCTCTGCTCTCGGTACGCTGCTCGGTTCGCCCGCTCACCGCGAGCACGCGGCCCCGCGCGGGAGCGCAGTTCTTGCTTGTTGCTGAGCAAACTCCAGTTTTCGAGTGCCGGGCGACGGATAAAGCAAGAGAGCAAAGGTTTGGAAATCCCGCCCAGCGGGCGGGCGAGCCGCCGCCACCCCGAGCGGTGGCGAGCAACTTCGTCGGTGCTCGTTGCTCTTCCCGCTGTCGGCGGCTCGGATAAAAGGAGTCGTGCGGCCAAACCCGGCTTGGGAATTAAACGGGCCGGAGTTTGCGAAGCCCGCTGCGCGTCAGCGATTCCGGGTTGCGGTCCGCCGCGGGGGATGGCGGCGATCCGCGCGATCTCTGATCGCGGTTGTCGGCGATGCGTTGACTGCCGAAAGGGAAAAGGGGGATTGCCAAGGGGGCGTAGCCTCCTTGGATGCGTTTTTTGCATCCTTTTTGGGGTATACCAAAAAGGATGAGCCCCGCGGTTTGAGCGGGGGAATACGCAACTTCCCCCGAGAGGAAAATTTCCCTTGGCGGAAACGGTTGTCTTCGAACAGAACAGCCCGTCGCTTGGAGTGGCGCTGGCCCGCGCGCCTGTAGCGCGGTTGGTTGCGAGATGCAGCTTGTTTCGGTGTTAAAAGGGTCGCAGCCCGCGGAGCGGACGATTGAGCGTAGCGAAAGTTCGGCCCTCCGCAGGGGGCGGGCTGCGGGCCGAGCGCTCGTAGAGCGCGGTTGTTTGTGTATAGGGAAAGCCCGGAGCCAGTGCGGGCTGCACGCCCATCGGTCGCGGTTTTCTTCACATAGAACAGCCCAGGGGGGCCAGTGCGGATTTTTCGGAGCGAACTCTAGCATTCGAGTGCCGAGCGGCACCAGCCCGTCGCTTGGGGTGGCT
>JAIDFC010000272.1 GCA_029054535.1 Rikenella sp.
CATGGTCGTTGGTCCGCGTATTCCCGTCGAAGGTAACGTTCTTGATTCGAAACTGGCTCCCCTCCACGATCCTGATCTCGACGTCCACCGAGTCGCCCGGCACCACCGTCTCGACCGGTTCGGCGACGAACGCCAGGTACCCCCGGTCTTTGTACGTATTGGCGATCGAAATGTCGGTCGGATCCATCCCGTTGAGCCGGGTGTTCATCGCCTCGCTGTCGTACACGTCGCCATGCTCCAATCCTAAGGTCTGTTCCAGCACCGAAGTAGGGTAGAGGGTGTTCCCCAGCCACGTGATATTCCGATAGTGGTATTTGTTCCCCTCTTCCATCGCGATATAGATCCCCATCCGCTTCGGTTTCTCCGGCACGGCGTAGGTCGAGTCTTTCGTAATCACCACATCCCGGTACCCTTGCGAACGCGCATAGTTCCGCACGTTGTTCAAATCCTCCTTGAAGTCTTTTTCGTTGAATTTCGAGCTGCGCAGGAAGTTGATCCCCACTTTGTGGGTCTTTTTCATCGATCGTGCGAGCTTTTTGGCCGACAGGTGGTCGTTCCCCTCGAATTGGATTTCGCCGATCCGCACCTTATCTCCCCGATCGATGTGGAAATGGACCAGTACGGCGGTCTTCACCAAAGTGTCCGGCGAAACGGTGTAGTCGATCTTGGCGTTCCGGAACGCTTTCTCATCGTAATACTTGCGGATCAACCCCATGCAGGTCGAAATCAAGTAGTCCGAGAGTTCGCTGTTCTGTCTGAGTTGCAATTTCTGCTCCAGGTCCTTTTTTTCGCTGCTCTTGGCTCCGATGAAGTCCCAGCCGCGCACCTGGATCCGTTCCCGCAAATATAGGTCGAGGTCGATCGTATCCCCCCGAAACGAAGTCCCGACTTTCATGTTGGCGAAAAACCGCCGGTCGAGCAACCCTCGCGTAGCGATCGTAATCGCGTCTCCCGGTACGGTGATGGTATCTCCGACAGCGATTCCGAGGTTGTCGATGATCATCTGCGGGTCGACGGCCACGGCTCCGTGTACGCGGACCTCTCCCACGACATACGGCCTCGGCGCATCGCCGTAGTCCACCCTCGGCAATCCGTACAATTCGTCGTCCACCGCCCGTCCGAGCAACGAATCGTAGACCGGCATCGCAATCGCCAGCGCCCTCGAGATGGAGTCCGGCGTCTGGATCTGTTGCGCCTCGGCCGCCGAAAACGAGCCTCCGGTTATTATAAAGACCAATGTCGTGAAAATCAGTCGTCTTGCTGTCATCCTCAATTCTGGTTGTCGCGTAATTACAAGGCCGCCGCCCGTGTATCGTACTGTTGTACTGTGAGTTCCCTGGTTGCCCCACATTGCGGGACGACCCGGTGATTTGTCGTTATAAGCGTCCGAAACGCCGCTCCCGCCGTGCATATTCCCGCAAGGCGGCCAAAAATCCCTCTCGTCCGAACTCCGGCCAAAGGGTCTCCGTAAAGTACAGTTCGGTATACGAGAGCTGCCACAGCAGAAAATTGCTCAGCCGTTGTTCGCCGCTGGTGCGGATCAACAGTTCCGGATCGGGCATCCCCCGCGTGGTCAGGTGTTCCGAGATCGTCTCCTGCGTGATGTCGTTCGGCGATAAGGTCCCGTCTTGAATCCGGCTCCCGATCCGCCGCATGGCTTCGGCGATCTCCCACCGCGCACTGTAATTGAGCGCCACGACGAGTGTCATCCGCAACCGATCCCCCGGAATAACTACCGCTTCGGCGGTGCGAATGCTCTCCTGCAAAGCCGTCGGAAGCGACGTCAAATCCCCGATAAACCGCATCCGAATCCCCGCCTCAGTCAAGGTGTCGAGTTCCGACAGAATAGCCCCGGCGATCAAAGTCATGATCCCGTCCACCTCTTCCGTCGGTCGCCCCCAGTTCTCGGTCGAGAAGGCATAGACAGTCAGGTATTCGATCCCCGCCTCGGCCGCCGTCCGCACCACCTCCCGTACGGCATCCACCCCGTGCCGATGTCCGAAGAGCCGTTCTTCGCCCTGCCCGCGTGCCCACCGGCCGTTTCCGTCCATGATCACGGCCACGTGTCGCGGCACGGCTGAAGGGGTTATGTGGTTGTCGTTCTGTGTCATGAGCTACCCGGCGCCGGAAGATTCGAAAAGCGGAAACGCCTCGGCGCCACGCACAAATATAGAACATTTTTCGACTTTGCACCCTATGGCGCCGCTTTTTTGTAGCGGTCGGCGGCTCCTCTGTCGGGAAGCGGGGCGGGTCGTGGCGGTCAGGAGCGTTCGAAGCGTTGTCGCTGCGCTTCGAAGAGGATCACGGCGGCCGCGGCGCTCACGTTGAGCGATTCGATCCGCCCCGCGAGCGGAATTCCGGCCTGCACGTCGCACAGGTTCAGAATATCGCGCGAGATCCCCCGGTCTTCGGCCCCCATCACCACGACGGTCGGTCGGGTCAGGTCGGCTTCGTAGATCAGCGTGTTGCTTTTTTCGGTGGCCGCCACGCACTGCATGCCGAGCCCCTTGAGCAAAGTCAAGGCCCCTTTCAGCGACCCTACGCGGCTCACCGGGATCAAGGTCAACGCTCCGGCCGAGCTTTTGATCGCTTCGGCGTTGACCGGCGCGGAGTTCTTGGACGGCATAATCAAGGCCGTCGCTCCCGCACACTCTGCGCTCCGGGCGATCGCCCCGAAGTTCCGGATGTCCGTTACGGAGTCCATCGCCACCACGATCGGCGTCTCGCCTGACGCAATCAGGGCCTCCAGTTCTTCGGCCAGTTCGTTGATCTCCTTATAGGCAATGGCCGCCACCACGGCCGCCACTCCCTGGTGATTTCCGTTGCGGGTCAGCCGGTCGAGCCGTTCGACCGGCACCTCCTGAATGCGTATGTCGGCCTCCTCCGCCTGCGCCCGCAGGGCATTCGCCGCGCCGACATGTGCCCGTTCGCCCGCGGTCAGCTGTTCGCCTGCGGTCTTCCGGAAGTAGATCTTCTCGATCTCGGTCCCGGCTTCGATCGCTTCGCGTACCGGATGGATCCCGAAAATCACATTCTCCGGCGCGTTTCGTTCTTCGTTCCGTTTTTTTCGTTCTTTCTCCGGACGGGGGCGTTGCGGCCGCGAATCCAGCCGCTTGTCGCCGTGCTGCTGCGGGCGGTGTTCCGGCAGCTCCCGGCTCTCGGCGTCCGAGGCACGGCGGAAAAAGCCGCTCTTCAAGGGTTTGTCGTTATTGTATCCCATAATTCTCCAATTTCTCGGTCGCCTCGGCCCACTCTTGCATCCGGCCGTCCAGCTTCGTTTTCAGTTGGTTGTACTCTTCGATCAAGGTCATCGTATATTGAGCCGGATCCATCAGCCGCGCCTCCAGCTCGCCGGTCTGCTGTTCCAGCTCCGCGATCTCGCCCTCCAGCTTGGCGACGGCGTTCCGCAGCCGCGTAACCTGCCGGTCCCGCTCCTTCTTTTCGGCATACGAAAGCTCGGGTTTCTTTTCGGTTCGAGGGGCCGAATCCTGGGTCGCAGCGGGTTTTGAAACTGCCGGTGTGGGGGAAAGGGGTTTCGGTGCGGCCTGTTCGATCTCGCGCATGTTCTCGATCTGCCTTGCCCGGAGGAAGTCGTAAATCCCCCCCAGATGCTCCTTCACCCGCCCGTCGCGGAACTCGTAGACCTTGCTCACCAGCCCGTCCAAAAACTCGCGGTCGTGCGAGATCACCAGTACCGTCCCGTCGTAGGCCGTCAACGCCCGTTTCAGAATGTCTTTCGACCGCATGTCCATGTGGTTCGTGGGTTCGTCGAGGATCAACAGGTTGTACGGCTCGAGCATCAACCGCGCCATCGCCAGTCGCGACCGTTCGCCGCCGCTCAGCACCTTGACTTTCTTGTCGATCTCCTCGCCCCGGAACAGAAAAGCCCCCAGAATGTCCCTGAGTCGGGTCCGGATCTCCCCCACCGCCACTCGGTCCAGCGTGTCGAACACCGTGAATTCGCCGTCCATCAGGTCGTCCTGGTTCTGCGCAAAATAGCCGATCCGGACGTTATGCCCGGTTTTCGTGGAACCCTCGGTCGGGGTGAGTTCGCCCAGCACCATCCGCACGAAAGTGGTCTTCCCCTCGCCGTTCCGCCCCACGAGGGCCACCTTCTCGCCCCGCTCCACGATGATATTGGCCCCCGAAAAGACATGTTTCTCAGCCTTATCATCCCGGGCGGGGAAGGTCATGCCGGCCTCCTTGGCCTCCACGACCACCTGTCCCGACCGCGGCGCCGGTGGAAACCGGATGTTCAGGGTCGCCGTATCCTCCTCTTCGACCTCCAGCCGATCGAGTTTTTCGAGTTGTTTGATCCGAGACTGAACCTGGTTCGATTTGGTCGGTTTGTAGCGGAATTTCTCGATGAATTCTTCGGTCTTCTCGATCATCCGCTGCTGGTTCTCGTAAGCGGCGATCTGTTGCTGGCGCCGCTCGGCCCGCAGTTCGACGTACCGGCTGTACGAGACTTTATAATCCGTCGCCCGGCCGCACGAAAGTTCGATGGTCCGGTTCGTAACGTTGTCCAGAAAAGCCCGGT
>JAIDFC010000273.1 GCA_029054535.1 Rikenella sp.
CTTCGGGCCGAATCAAGGGCGCGTGGGCGTCTTCCGGAAAAAAGACGACGAACTCTCCGGCCAAAGCCGTGGTCGTGCTGGTCGGCAGGTCGTTGAAAAAGCCGATGTCGTTCGTCGGGTCGAACGCGCCGCGCGGTTCGACGCAGGCTGCCCGTTGCGCCCATCCGAAATTCTCGCTCCCGGAGATCATCACCTGCAGGTCGATATACCGCTCGTGCACCTCAAGCGAAGCCTCTTCCGGTCGTCGGAGGGTGTGGCTGCCGACCATCACGAAAAGGTCGTCGCCCTGGATCGTATGTTTACCGTCCGAAGCCGGATCGGTCCATTCGGCGAGATGGGTGTCGATGTATTCGAACGCTTGCCGGAACAGGGGATGCAGGCCGTAGTATTTTTCGGCGCTGCGCCCCAGAGAATCGTGAATCATAGGTCTTTATTCGTCTTGGTAATAGAATGAAAAACAGTCGGTCGAAGCGATCGGTCCTCAAAAGAAAAAAGAGGGAACAAACCGTCTCCTACCGCAAATATTTGTCGTACCAGTTCACCGTCCGCCCCGTGCTGACCCGTCCGTCCTTGAGGACCTTTCCGACCTTGAGTTTGATCCCTGCCGAGACCACTCCGGTAAATCCGTATCCTCCCTCGACAAAGAAGCAGAAGTTCCCCTTCCCCATCTCGACCCCGAGCGGCGAGACCTGCCAACCGAAGATCGCCTTGGCCGACTGGTCCTGATCGACCGAGACCCAGCGGTTTCCGAGTCCGAACCCGATCCCAGCCCGGGTGTAGAGCGAGATCCAGTTGTTCCGCAACCAGTTGACACGCAACGACGGCAGCAAGGTGAACCAGTCGTCCTTCTGGTCGTTTTTGTCTCGATCCCGAAACTCCTGCCGCCCTTTGTTGTGCGAATAGACGAACGGCACGTTGAGCTCCAGCCACGGCGTGATTTCGTAGTTGATCCCGAAGCTGACGGTCCCGAAACAGCTCGTGATATGCCCCGCCGGTACCCCCTGCGCGCTCGGAGCGTTGTTCTCCATGAACGGGAACCGCGCATTGGCATAACTGTCGTACGACGTAACCGGCGAGTAACCGTAGCCGAACGTAATGGCGATCCGGCTCCGCCTCACCTCCTGCGGCTGCACGTAGACCTTCTTTCCGGTCGAATCCTCCACGCGCGGCGTGAACGGCGTAATCAGCCGCCCGTTCTGCCCCCGGGCCGAGGCGAGAGACAACGCCGCGCCCCCGAGCAGCAACAACATTCCTTTGAAATTCATGACCATATCTATCGATTTAAGGTTAGCCTTCTTCGTTCTCCGAGATTCAAATTTAGCGCTAAATTTGAAATTCTATACGAATATTCGTAACATTGTCCATAGAATTGTCCGTTTATCGCATGACCAGAACCTTGATTTCCGCCCTGTTTCTGTCGTTTGTCTTCGGCGGGGCGACGGCTCAGGAGTCCGTCCTGACCTTACAGCATTGTCGCGACGCGGCGGTGAACCGCTCGCCGCTCACCGAACGCCAGTCGCTGGCCGGCGAAAAACGCCAGGCACAGGATCGGGTGGCGGGGGCGGCCTGGATCCCGCAGCTGGAGATCAACGCCCAGGCCAGCTACCAGAACGAGACGATACGTTTTCCGGGCGACCTGCCGATCCCGATCTCGCTCGACCTGCCGCGAGACCAGTACAAAGCGACCGTAGACCTCAATCAGGTGATTTACGACGGGGGGAGCATTCGGAATACCAAGCGGATCAACGCGGCTACGGAACAGGTCGAAACCGCTTCGCTGGCCGTGCAACTCGACCGGCTGAGGGACCGGATCAACGACACCTATGTGCGGATTCTGCTGACCGACAGACAGCTGAGAGTCAACACCTTGATGCAGCAGACCCTGGCCTCGGACATGAAAAGCGTAGCGGCGCAGGTGGCCAACGGGACGGCTACCGGCAGCGCACAGGCGGCCCTGACGGCACGAATGTTGGAATTGCAACAGCAGGAAGCGGAGTTGCGCGGAAACAGAACCGCCCTCACCGAGACGCTCGGCACCTTGACCGGCATGATCATTACGGACGAGACGGTTCTACAAACGCCGGAGATTCCGGTGGGTTTGCCGGACGACACGGTCGGTGCGGAGGGAGACGCGGCGCGCGGGCGGACCGAACTGCAACTCTACGCCCGGCAACGCGAACAAATCGACATTCAGGACAAACTCCTGAACAGCAAATCGCTGCCGAAAATCTCGCTCTTCGCCAGCGGGGGCTACGGGCGACCGGGATACAACTTCCTGGACCGCGATTTCGCCTTGATGGCGATCGGGGGCATCCGGCTCAACGTGCCGCTGACGGGCTGGGACGCCACCCAACGCGAAAAACGAGCCAACCGGATCCAAAGCCAGGACATCGACCAACAACAACGCGACTTCGAACGCAACGTCTCGATCGAGGCGGCGCAATACCGAACCGAGATCGAACGGCTGCGACAGGTTACGGCGATGGATACGCAGATTGTGGCGGCACGGGCGGCCGTGCGCGAACGAGCCTGCGCGCAGTTCAAAGGCGGGGTGATTACCTACTCGGAGTACCTGACGGAGTTCAACAACGAGGTCGCGGCGCGGATCAACGCCGAAACCAATGCGCTCCGGCTGGTCCAGGCCTGGCTCGGGTTCGAAGCCGCTCAAGGTATTTATAACCGATAAATACACGGTATATCTTGATATAACCGTTCTTTAGCGACAGGAGGGTACTGTACTTTCTGTGAACAGAAAGTACCAAAGAAACTTTCGGGAATGCTTCGCATTCCATGACCGTTCTTAGTTGAATAGCTTTGTGTTTTCTTTTGGGGTGGTCTTTTTGTGGCGCGCAAATAAGGTTAACACAACTCAGCGCGCTCACAAAAAGTGCCACCCCGAGGATAAGTCCGCAAGGCTCTTGACTACGGCAGCCCATGCGATACGTAGTATCGCCCAAAGTTTTTCTGGTTCTCTTTGTTCACAAAGAGAACAGTTCTAGCCCATAGCTAATGAATTGTAATACAGGAATAACTAAGATTATAAGTTTAGCGATTAGAGACATAGATATGAGACGAGAATTAAGGATCGCGGGGTTGGTGTTGTTTGCGGGGTTTTCGGCCGTAGGTTGCGTTCAGGGTCCGGAGGCCGACGCTTACGGCAATTTCGAGGCGGTGGGGGTGATCGTATCGGCCGATTGCAACGGGAAACTGTTGGATTTCCAGGTCGACGAGGGTACGCGTTTGCGTCGGGGCGAGATCGTGGGTTGGGTCGACACGACTCAGCTGCTCTTGCAGCGCGACCAGTTGATGGCCGAGCTGAACGTTTGTCGGGCACAGCTGCCGCAGAAAGACAAGCAGTTGGACGTCATTCGCGAACAGCTGGCCAAGACGCGGCACGAGTTGAAACGCGTCAAAGCGCTGGCCGAAGCCGATGCTTCGACGGCTCAGCAAGTCGATAACCTGACTTACGACGCCGAGATCCTGCAAAAACAGCTCGAAGCCGAGGAATCGAATCTCGACATCCAGACCCGGACCTTGCTGGCCCGGATGGAGCCGATCCGACAACAGATTTTGCAGGTGCAGGATCGGATCGATCATGCCTATGTGGTCAACCCGGTGGCGGGGACCGTGCTGGCGAAGTATGCCGAACAGTACGAACTGGCCTCGATCGGAAAACCGCTCTACAAGATCGCGAACCTCGACACGCTGATCCTGCGGGCTTATGTCGAAGAGCCGCAACTGGCCTCGATCCGGCTCGGACAGACCGTCCGGGTGGCGGTCGACAGCGCCTATGTCGGAGCCGCGAAGTTCTCCGGACGGATCGGATGGATCGCCGACCAGGCGGAGTTCACGCCAAAAGTGATCCAAACCCGCGACGAACGGGTCAATTTGGTCTATGCCCTCAAAATCTACGTCCCGAACCCGGGCGCGCTCAAAATCGGTATGCCGGCGGAAGTCTTCTTCGATACCGACAACGATACTGTCGATAAATAATGATATCGGTCGAGAACATATCGAAACGATGGGGCGACGTGGTTGCTTTGGAGAGCGTGTCGTTGGAGGCGGGACGGGGCGAGATCCACGGGTTGATCGGCGCGGACGGGGCCGGAAAGAGCACCTTGTTCGAGATTCTCGTAACGTTGGTACGGGCCGATTCGGGGAGAGCGTACGTCGGAGGGTACGACGTGGCGCGGGAGTGGCGCGCGGTTCGGCAGAACGTCGGGTATATGCCCTCCGCCTTTTCGTTGTACGGCGACCTGACCGTGGGCGAGAACCTCGCTTTCTTCGCCCGGATCTATCGACAGCCCGTGAAGCGGGTTCATGAGTTGGTGGGGGATATCTGGCGACAGATCGAACCGTTTTCGTCCCGTCCGGCGTCGAAACTCTCCGGAGGGATGAAACAGAAGCTGGCGTTGTGTTGCGCGATGATCCACGATCCGGACGTGCTGATGCTCGACGAGCCGACCACCGGAGTCGATCCGACCTCGCGGAGCGAGTTTTGGGAGGCCCTTCGCGGCCTGGCCGACCGCGGGAAGAGCGTTTTGGTGTCGACCTCGTATATGGACGAGGCGGCGAAATGCGACGGCATGACCCTGCTGCACCGGGGCGAGGTACTCGACAGCCTCCGACCGACCGACGTCGAGGGACACTATCGGGGGACGCTGTACGAGATCTGCACGCCGGACATGACATTGAACAGCCGGTTGTTGGAGCTGCTTCGGGAGTGGTCGCTGTGTCGAGGCTGCTACTCGTTCGGCGACCGGATCCACCTGGGGATCGCGCTGGAGGGGATCCAGACCGAAACCGTACAGAGTTACCTGCGCGCCCAGGGGGTGGAGACCGCTTCGATCGGCGTTCGGGTGGCCGTTCCGACGGTCGAAGACCTCTTCATTCAACTCACCTCGACCCCGGAGACGGAGAGCGGCGGACCGGAACCGGACTTAGCATAACAAGGCTGACAGGTATGAACGATCGGAATATCATCGTACGCCGCCTGACCCGTCGATTCGGGTCTTTTACGGCCGTGGACGACCTCTCGTTCGAGGTCGGACGGGGCGAAGTGTTCGGTTTTCTGGGAGCCAACGGCGCCGGGAAAACCACGGCGATCCGGATGCTGTGCGGTCTGCTGCGGCCGACGTCGGGAGAGGCCGAGGTGGCCGGCTACGACGTGGCGCGGAAACCCGAACAGGTCAAACGCCGGATCGGATATATGAGTCAACGGTTTTCACTCTACGCCGACCTCACCGTGAACGAAAACCTGCAACTCTTCGGGACCATCTACGGCGTACGGCGGCGGGCGCTGCGGGAGCGGATCGACGAGATGTACCGCAAGCTGGCGATGAGCGACCTGAGAGACCAATTGGTGGGTGATTTGCCGCCGGGATGGAAACAGAAAATCGCCCTCTCGGCAGCCATGTTGCACCGGCCGGAGGTGTTGTTTCTGGACGAGCCGACCGGCGGAGTCGATCCGTTGGAACGGCGACGCTTTTGGGAGCTGATCCTCGACGCGGCGGGCGAAGGAATGACCGTTCTAGTAACGACCCACTACCTGGACGAGGCTCTGTACTGCCACCGGACGCTGATTATGGCCGACGGCGAGATGAAAGCGCTGGATCATCCGCGGAGCCTGATGGAGGCGCACGGGGCGCGGGATATGGACGAGTTGTTCGGCCGGCTCACACGAGGCGGGACGGAGGAGAAAACGGTAGCGGCGACTCCGTCGGCAGACGAAGAAAATGAGAGAAAGGAGGAAAACGTATGACGATACGGAGCCGTTTTCTGAGCATCGTGGGGAAGGAGTGGCGGCACATTCTGCGCGAACGGCGGACGCTGTCGATGCTTTTCGTCATTCCGCTGGCCCTCGTTTTGCTGTTCGGTTACGTGATCTCGACCGACGTCGACCATACGCCGGTGGCGGTGTTGGACGGATCGCAGGGCGATCCTTTGGCACGCCGCTTGGTACAGAAACTGACGGCCGCCGACCGTTTCCGGGTCGAGCGGACCCTCCGGAGCGAGGCGGAGATCGACGCAGCGTTCCGAACGGGGACGATACGGCTGGCCGTGGTGATTCCGCCGCACTTCGGATCGGACGCCCGACGGCCGGGGGGGGCGCAGGTGCAGCTCATCGCCGACGCTTCGGACCTGAACCTGGCGACGACCGTGCTGAGCTATGCGACGGGGATCATCGCCGAACTGGATGCGGAGCTGAACGACGACGGGCAGGGCGATCTGCGACAAGGGGCGACGCTGCGGACCGACGTGCGGATGATGTACAATCCGGAGCTGAAATCGGCCTATATGTTCGTTCCGGGGGTGATTGCGATGATCGTGATGATCGTGGCGGCGTTGATGACCTCCGTAACGCTGGCCCGCGAGAAGGAGACGGGGACGCTGCGGCTGCTGACGATCTCGCCGCTCAAGGCGCGGACCATCGTCTTGGGGAAAGTGGTTCCGTACTTCGTGCTGACAGCGATCAGCACCGCATCGATCATGCTGCTGGGGACGGCGGTTTTCGGGATCCCGTGCCACGGGAGCTTGTGGGGGGTGGCGCTGCTCTGCTCGCTCTTCATCCTCTCGGCCATCGGACTCGGTATCCTGATCTCGGCCATGGTTCGAACGCAACAAGCCGCCTTGACAGCGGCGCTCCTGGGGCTGTTCATGCCCACCATGCTGCTCTCGGGATTCATCTTCCCGATCGCGAACATGCCCGTCGTGCTGCAATGGCTCTGCCAGGCCGTGCCGGCCACCTGGTTCATCGCGGGAATCAAAAACCTGATGTTCAAAGGGGTCCCGGTCGCCGAAATCTGGCTCCCCATCGCCATCCTCGGAGCGCTGGCCACCGTGCTCTTCGCCGCGGCTCTCGCCTTGTTCCTCCGCTGCGAAAAACCTACCCGATAACTAATTTATAAACTGTTCTTTAGCTACGATACGGAACTGCCGCTTTTTGTAAAAAGCGGCACCAAAAACTTTTAACTAGCGTACGCTACGCCTTAGGCTCCGCAATCTAATGCTCTGGCCTATTGAGTTGAGCCGGGGTTCTTTTAGGCGCGCCCTAAGGTTTAGCTCACATCAAGGGCGCGCTCAAAAAGAATCCCTCGGCCCCATTATAAGGACCCAAGGCTCTTGACTACGGCAGCCCATGCGATACGTAGTATCGCCGAAAGTTTTTCTGGTTCTCTTTGTTCACAACCGACGCTGCCAGCGAGAGCAGAGACCGCTTGCAGGCTATGCCGAGCGGCGAGGAGGAAAACGAGCGTAGCGAAGTTAAAAAGAACAGTACCCTCCTATTAGCCAAAGAATAATTTAAGAAATAAGTATGGGATTATTCAGAGCGAGTGTAAGGCGGGAACTTCATCGTTTGATTCATACGCCCGTATTGGTTTATTCGGCGCTCGTGCTTCCTGTGGCACTGACCTTGTTGTATGTCGCGATGTTTTGGCGCGGGACCGTGCACGATCTGCCCGTTTTGGTATACGACGGGGATCGGAGCGAGTTGTCGCGGCAGTTGGTTCGGATGGTGGACGCCACGCCGTCGGCCGAAGTGGTCGGTTATGTGGAGGGGATCGAACAGGGTCGTCAGGCCTTGGTTCGAGGGGAGGCCGACGCGTTGGTGGTGATTCCTGAGGGGTTGCAGTCCGACGTGTTGGGGGGATCGGGCGGAGCCGAGGTGGCTGCTGAGATCAGCGGGGCTCGGATTTTGAACTGCGGGCTGTTGAAGCGCGATTTGACCACCGTGTTCCAGGCCTTGAACATCGGGATCGAGACCCAGATGCTCGGCGCGCGCGGGATTCCGGCCGAGAAAGGGTATGCAATGGCCTATCCGATCGCCTTCGACAAACACATCCTCTTCAATCCGTACGGGAGCTATGCCTATTACCTGTTGCCGGGACTGCTTTTCCTGGCGTTGGTGATCACCGTGAGCGTGGTAACCGTCTACGTGGTGGGGAGCGAGCTCAAGTACGGGACCGCCGGCGAGTGGGTGGCGACCGCCGGGGGAAGCATCGCACGCGCGTTGACGGCCAAGTTGACCCCGTATGTCGTGTTGTTCGGTCTCTTGTCGGTGTTCATGAACACCCTGCTCTACCGGTTCCTGGGGTTGCCGTTCCACGGACAGGAGGCGGCGATTCTGGTGGCCGGAAATCTGTTCGTCGTGCTGGCTTATATGGCCGTAAGCGTGATCCTGGTGGCGGCGACCGCCAATATGCGGCTCTCGATGTCAATCGCCGGGGGGTTGGCGACCGCATCGCTGTCGCTGTGCGGACTCACCTTTCCGGCCATCGGGATGTATCCGGTCATCGTGGCGCTGGCCAAACTGTTTCCGTTCACCTGGTTCGTCGACCTGTTCATCGAGCAGAGCCTGCGCGGCGCTCCGCCGGCCCGAGCGTTGGGCGACCTGGCCGCGCTGGGGGTATTCGTGCTGGCGACGACACTCTTCATGCGGCGGTTGCGGCGGGTGGCGACCGAGGCGAAATACTACGGGAGGGCGTAAGAGATGAAACGATTCTGGAAAATCACGAAAACCGAATTTCTCACCATCTTCAAGGACGGAGGGCTGCTGTTGATCCTCTTCGGGGCGTTGCTGATCTACGGGACCCTCTACCCGACGATCTATGCGCCTCAGGTGGTCCGGGATCTGCCGGTGGCGGTGGTCGACCTGGACGATACGCCGCCGAGCCGGAAATTGATCCGGATGTTGGACGCTACGCCGGAAGCGGCCGTCCGTTACGAAGTCCAGAGCCTGGACGAAGCGCGGCGACTCTTTTTGGATCGGAAAGTCTACGGAGCGCTCTACATTCCGGAGGGGTACGAGAAGCGGATACTAGCCGGGGAGCAGAACCAGGTGAGTTTATATGCTGACGGGGGGTATTTTCTTCTCTACAGCGACTTCATGGGAGCTGTGGGGAAAGTGGTGGGGACCGCCGGGGCGGAGGTGCAGGTCGGGCGGCTGACGGCCGGAGGGCTGAATCCCCGACAAGCCGCATGGACCGCTCGGCCGGTGGCGTACAACGTGAATATTCTGTATAATCCGTACGAAGGCTATGCGACGGCCATTCTGCCGGCGGTGCTGATCCTGATCGTGCAGCAGCTGTTGTTGGTGGGGATCGGAATGGCCGGCGGGACGTGGTACGAGCGAGGGACGTGGCGACGGTTCCGGGACTATTCGGCCGTGAAACTCGTCTTCGCGAAAGCCTCGGCCTACTTGTTTCTGTACATTCCGCTGGTGCTCTATATGTTCAGCTTCCAGTACTCGTTTTTCGGCTATCCGATGCGGGGAGATCACGTGGATCTGCTGCTGATTTTTTTACCCTATCTGCTGTCGGCCATCTTCTTGGGGCTGACGCTGGGGGCGTTGTTCCGGCGGCGCGAAAGCTCGATGCTGGTACTGATCGTCTCTTCGGTTTTCTTCCTGATCGTGAGCGGCATCTCGTGGCCGCGGCAGGGGATGCCGGAGTGGATCTACGCGTTGGGGCGACTGGTGCCGTCGAGCAGCGGGATCGACGCGCTGGTCCGGATCCGGACGATGGGCGGCACGCTGACCGACGTGGCTCCGGAGGCGATCACGCTGTGGGTGCTGACGATTGTCTACGGCACGACGGCCGTGTTGGCGACGCGACGGCGGACACATGAGCTGCAATGCCGGGCCCTTGTCCGCAGACAAGAGCCGGCGGACGAAGCGGCGAAAAATACGATTTGAGAACTCATGGATAAGAAGCGACATTCGATCCTACTGGTCGACGACCACGCCCTGTTTCGGAACGGCCTGAAGTTACTGCTCGACTCGAATCCCCTGTACCGGGTGGCGGGCGAAGCGGCGAGCGGCGAAGAGATGCTGGCCCGTTTGGCCGAGGCCGAGGAGTTGCCGGACGTCGTGCTGCTCGACATTTCGATGCCGGGGATGAACGGTATAGAAGCCGCCGGGGTGGCTTTGGGTCGATATCCGGAGCTGCGGATCATCACCCTCTCGATGTACGGCGAAGAGGACTACTACTTTCAGATGGTTTCGCAGGGCGTGAAAGGCTTTTTGCTGAAAAATTCGGACATCGCAGAGGTTTACACCGCCTTGGAGACCGTGTTGGACGGCGGTTCGTATTTTTCCCAAGAGCTGCTGTTCAATTTAGTGAGCAATCTTCGCTCATCGTCCGTGGGCGAGACCGAAAGCGGTGCCGACACCGACACCGCTGCGGACGAAGCCTCGTTGTCGGAGCGCGAACGCGAGATCCTGCTGCTGATCTGCAAAGGACTGACAAACTACGAGATCGCCGATCGGCTCTTCATCTCGAAACGAACCGTGGACAAGCACCGGGCCAATATTCTCGAAAAAACGAACTGCAAGAATACGGCGAATCTGGTGGTCTACGCCATCAAGAACGGCTTGGTCGAGATCTAACCGCCCCGCCCCTACGAGCCCGCCTCTCCCGAAAAATATCGTTCCCGACCGGTCTTGCATTTTACAAATAAAACACATAGCTTTGTATCAACGATTCTACCCTGTCAAGAACACGAACACATACTAATCCATGGAACTCAAAAAATCACCCAAAGCCGACTTGGAAAATAAGCGGAGCTATTTTCTGGAGATCGGTATCATTGTAGCTCTGGCGGTTTGCATCGCCATGTTCAGTTGGAGCCAGAAAGAACGTAAAATCGAAAACCTGGTGCAGGAAGAGGTGGTAGCGGTCGAGACGGAAATGACCGAAATTACGGTGCAGGAGGACAAACGTCCGCCGGCGCCGATGAAGACGCAGGCGGTGGTGCTGTCGGACTTGCTCAATGTGGTGCAGAACGATGCCAAGATCGAGCAGACGACGAACATTCTCGACCTGGACGTTACGCAGGACCTGGCGGTCGATGTGGGGAAATTCGGGGGGACGTACACCGGAGAAGCAGAGGTCGAAGAAGATGACCCGGTGATTATCGCGGAAACGATGCCGAGTTTTATGGGGGGGGATATCAATGCTTTCTCGCGGTGGTGTAACGAACATATCAAGTATCCGGCGGTGGCGATCGATAATGGGTCGCAGGGGAAGGTTACCGTACAGTTCATCGTGGAACGGGACGGATCGGTGAGTCGGGTTACGGTGCTGCGCGGGGTGGACAAATACCTGGACGAAGAGGCGGTACGGGTGGTGAAGAGTTCGCCGAAGTGGACGCCGGGGTCGAACCGGGGGAAACCGGTGCGGGTGTATGTCAATGTGCCGATCGTTTTCGTGCTGGAGTAAGTTCTGTGCGACTGTGCTGCTTCGTTTCAGAACTCTTGTACGAGGCGGGACAACGAAGCGGAGAGAGACCGAATCGATTTACAACGCAGGCGAGACTTTTATAAGTTCTCGCCTGCGTCCTTTTTTATCATACCGGCCCTCTCCGGTCCGCGTACCCGCGGTGGGGTGCCGCAGGGAATAGGGAGAGGACCGAACACACGACACAAAAACCGAAATTACGAATCGAAATAATCGACAGAAAAACATGCCTGCACCTACAGCATTCAGACCCGTACGGCGAAAAGACCGCCTGCTCGACGACACCGCAGCCGAAAAACTGCTCTTGCAAGGCGAGTACGGATTTTTGGCGATGTGCGCTCCCGAAGGATACGGATACGGGATTCCGATCAGCTATGTCTATCGGCCGGAGGAGGAATGCCTCTACTTCCACTGCGCCCGCGAGGGACACAAAATCGATGCGATCGCACAAAACGCTCGCGTGAGCTTCTGCGTGGTCGGTCGGACCCAGGTGATGCCCTACACGACCGCCTACGAGTCGGTGCACCTCTTCGGACGGGTCGCGCCGGTCGAGGACGACGACGAGCGACTTAAGGCTCTCGTAGCGCTCCGCGATAAATACAACCCGGAACTTGCCCATACCTCGAACGACACCTATATCCGTCGATCGTTTGACCGCACGGCCGTCTTGAGACTGACCATCGAACACCGATCCGCTAAATGCAAACAACTGAAATAATTTATTTCGTTTCACTGTAACCGGGGTTTGACTACCTACGGGTAGTATTTTCTTAGTGAAAAACAGGGTCTTCCGGATGGCTCAGACCATACGCATCATGGTCGCCCGGCGGTTTTTGTTGTTTTTTCTGCGTTCTTGACTACGGCAGCCCTTTGCCCAGCCGCGTTTTTATGATTTTTCAGCGCAGGTTTAAGCGATGCGCAGCATCGCCCGCTCACCGCGAGCACGCGGAGCCTGCC
>JAIDFC010000274.1 GCA_029054535.1 Rikenella sp.
CCGGCGCGCCCCGAGACCTACACTTCTCGCGTCCGCGGCCGCGTCCGCTGTGCCCCCGCCCCCGGTGGGGGGCGTTCCCGGGGGTCTTATTGTTCAACGGCGAACTCAAACCGGGGATTCGGACGCCGGAAGCGTGGCTGTGGCGGTCTGCCGAGTGAGACGATGAGCGGTTGGGCGATCGCACTGGGGCGGAGTCAAACGGTCGAATCCCGATTATCTGAACCGTTTTCAAAAAAAATGGTTAATTTTGTCCCTTTGGACAGGGATAAAACCAGGCCGTCGGAACGAATGGTTCTCGCCATGCGCACGAATCATCGCTCGCCGATTTGTCGACAGGCCGGGAGATCCCAACTCACACACGGAAGATGGGAAAAGCCTACGAAAAATTCTTGGCGCGTCAGGCCGCACTTGAAAAGCAGTACGACGCGAAATACTACGAAAAACAACACAACCGCGGGAAACTGACGGCTCGTGAACGGATCGAACTGCTCTTCGACGAAGGATCGTTCGAAGAGGTGGACGCCTATGCGACGCCGGCGGCCGGCGGTGGGTTCGGGAAGTCTACGACGGCGCTCGGGGACGGGGTCATCGCCGGCTACGGGACTATCGGCGGAAAGTCGGTCTACGCTTTCTCGCAGGACTTCAACGTCCTCGGAGGATCGCTCGGATCGGTGCATGCCGCGAAGATCGTTAAGATCCAAAGCATGGCCCTCAAAACCGGATCGCCGCTCATCGCCTTGATCGACTCCGGCGGGGCGCGGATCCAGGAGGGGATTACCAGCTTGAACGGATATGCCAATATCTTCCGGCAGAACGTCCTCTCGTCGGGGGTCATTCCGCAGATCTCGGCCATCATGGGGCCGGCGGCCGGAGGAGCGGTCTACTCGCCGGCGTTGACCGACTTCGTCTTCATGACCGAGTCCACGAGTTACATGTTCGTTACCGGGCCGGACGTCGTGCGCCAGGTGCTCAACGAAGAGGTTACGGCCGAAGAGCTCGGGGGCGCTACCGTGCATTCTACCAGGACCGGGGTGGCCGACTTCGTCTTCAGCGACGACGAAAATACGATCAAGGGGATCAAGATGCTCCTCTCGTTCCTGCCGGCCAACAACATCGAGAACCCGCCTTTTATCGCCACCGAAGACCCGGCCGATCGGGCCGAAGAGGCCTTGCTGGACATCGTGCCGGACGATCCCGACAAACCGTACGACGTGTTGGAGGTGATCCGTCTGATTACCGACCACGGCCGCTTCTTCGAGGTCGGAGCGGGACACGCGCGGAATATCGTAACGGGGCTCACCCGGATCGGCGGCTATGTGGTGGGGATCGTGGCCAACCAGCCGAAGGTGATGGCCGGGACGCTCGACATCGACGCTTCGGTCAAAGCGGCGCGGTTCATCAACTTCTGCGACAGCTTCAACATTCCGATTATTACGTTCGAGGATGTGCCGGGGTTCCTCCCGGGGACCGACCAGGAACACGAGGGGATTATCCGACACGGGGCCAAGCTGCTCTACTCTTACACGCGGGCTACGGTGCCGCGCATCACGGTGATTTTGCGGAAGGCGTACGGCGGGGCCTACATCGTGATGAACAGCAAGGGGGTCGGCGGCGACTTCTGCTACGCTTGGCCGACGGCCGAGATCGCCGTGATGGGGCCGGAGGGGGCGATCGCGATCCTCTACCGCAAGGAACTCGCCGAAGCGGAAGACCCGGCGGCGCTCAAAAAAGAGCTGGCGGCGAAGTATCGCGAGGAAATTGCCAATCCGTACGTGGCGGACGAAAAAGGATTCATCGACGAGGTGATCGACCCGCGCTTTACGCGCGAAAAGATCATCAACGCGCTCAAAACGCTCGAAAAGAAATCGGTGAGCATGCCGCGGCGAAAACACGGAAATACGCCGCTTTAATCAATAAAATTACACTTTTTAATTGTTCTTTTTTCTTTGTTGATTAATCATTGGCTACCGTACGGAACTGCCGCTTTCTTTCAAGAAAGCGGCGCAAAGAACTTCCGGCGATACTGCGTATCGCATGGGCTGCCGTAGTCAAGAGCCTTGGGGACTTATCATTGGGGTGGGATTCTTTTTGGGCGCGCTTAATGCGAGCTAAAACTCAGGCGCGCCTAAAAGAACCCACCCCAAAAGAAAACCCAAAGCTGTTCAACTAAGAACGGTCATCGGATGCGCAAGCATCCGGGAAAGTTTTTCTGGTTCTCTTTGTTCACAAAGAGAACAGTACCCTCCCGTCGCTAAAGCATTAATAACAGAGAAAGATTGAATAATTAAAAAAGAGAAATACTATGATGAAATCATTACTGATAGCGAATCGCGGCGAGATTGCGATTCGGATTTGCCGGACCGCGAAGCGGATGGGGATCAAGACCTATGTGATCCGGACGGTGAAAGAGCCGAACGCCGTGTATTTGAATTTCGCGGACCACGTGCTCGACTTTCCGGAGACCGACGGGTCGACGCCCGAGTTTTTGGACATCGATAACCTGGTGAAGCTCGCCGTGGATAACAAAGTGCAGGCCTTGCATCCGGGGTATGGTTACCTGTCGGAGAACGCCGAGTTTGCACAAAAATGTACGGATGCGGGAGTCAAGTTCGTGGGGCCGCCGGCGAAACTCATCAAAGACATGGGCGATAAGATCATCGCCAAGGAGATTGCCGCGAAGAACGGCGTACCGATGCTTCAGGGGAGCGAGGGGAGCGTCAAGGATGTCAAGGAGGGGGTGAAGATCGCCAAGAAGATCGGCTATCCGGTGATTATCAAAGCCGCTTCGGGCGGCGGGGGGCGCGGGATGCGGATCGTACACAAGCAGAGCGAGATGGAGCGGATGTTCCATGCCGCTTCGTCCGAGGCGCAGAGCGCGTTCGGCGATCCGTCGGTCTTTATCGAGAAGTACCTCGAAAATCCGAAGCATATCGAGTTCCAGGTGGTGGCGGATGCGCATGGGAATGTGGTGCATCTTGGGGAGCGGGAATGTTCCGTGCAGCGGAAGCATCAAAAACTGTTGGAAGAGGCTCCGTCGTCGGGGTTGGACGCGACGTTGCGGAACAAGATGGCGCGCGTGGCGGTGAAGCTCGCCAAGGGGGCGGGGTATGAAAGTTTGGGGACGGTCGAGTTCTTGCTGGACAAGAACAAGAACTTCTACTTCATGGAGATGAATACCCGGATCCAGGTGGAACATCCGATTACGGAGGCGATTACGGGGCTGGATTTGGTCGAGCTACAGCTGCGGATCGCCTCGGGCGAGAAGCTGCCGATCAAGCAGAGCGACGTGAAACTCAACGGTTGGGCGATCGAGTGTCGGATCAATGCCGAGGATGTGCAGGCGAACTTCACGCCGTCGATGGGGACCATCAAACAGCTGCGGTTGCCGCAGGGGGATAACATTCGGATCGATACGGGGATTGTTCCGGGTTCGGAGATCACGCCGTGGTTCGACTCGATGATCGCCAAGCTCATCGTACACGGAAAGGATCGCAAGCAGGCGATCGAACGGACCCTCTCGGCGTTGGAACGGTTCCACATCAAGGGGGTGAAGACGACCATTCCGTTCTGCAAGGCGGTGTTGCACAACGAGGCGTTCTGTAGCGGGGATTTCGACACGTCGTTCATCGAGACGAAGCTCGAATCGCTGGTCTACCGCGAACCGGACGAGGAGTTGATGGCCGCGATGTTGGCGCTGTACCAGTACACGCACGAAACGGTGCCGGACGTGGGGCCGGAGACCGGAATCGACCCGTGGGTCCTCAATCGGCGGATCCGGAACTTGTAATTCCCGGCTCCCATTTTCTCTTACGCTATTCAAGACTATATGACACCGAAGAAAACGACCAATACGACCAAACTGATCGCGCTCAATACGGACACGAATGCCGAATACGAGTTCTCGGTCAAGAACAATTACGAGTACCGGTATCAGCGGAAGCCGATCCGGATCGACCTGGTGCAGGAGGCGGACGGGGTGAACGTGCTGTCTTGCAACGGGATGCGGTATCCGTACGAGATCGTGCAGCAGAGTGCCAATACGTACAGTATCGTATTGAACGGGGTGAATTATAATTTCTCGGTCGAGACGCCGTTCTCGCTGAACCGGAAACGGATACTGGCGGCTAAGGCGGGCTTGTCGAAGAAGGAGGTCATCAAGGCGCCGATGCCGGGGAAAATTCTCGACGTTTTTGTGGCCGAGGGGCAGACGGTGGGGAGTGGAGAGGCTTTGTTGGTGCTGGAGGCGATGAAGATGCAGAACACCATCTCGACGCATATGAAGGGGACGGTAACGAAGGTTACGGTGGTGCCGGGGAAGACGGTCGGCAAGGACGACGTGCTGATCGAGATCAAGGCGGAGCATTAGAGGCTTTCTCAGGGGGACGGGTTTGTTCTGGCGATGTTTGGCTGTGGTATCTTTTTGCCGGGGTTCTCTGTGGTCGTTATAGCATCGCCCGCCCGGCGGGTTTTATTAGGGGGGGGCAGCGCTCTTGACTCCGGCAGCCCGTTGCCCACCGCGTTTTTGTTGTTTTTTTCTGAGGTAGTAATAGCGATGCGCAGCATCGCCTGCCCGCCGCGGGCACGCGGGGCCCGGCCGGCCCGAGGCCAGTCGAACACGGTTTCCCGTCGCCCGCCCGCTTAAAGAGGAATTTCGCTCGTTTTGCGAGAGCAAAATCGAGAAGAAATTCCCGCGGGCGACGGATAAAGCAAGAGAGCAAAGGTTTGGAAATCCCGCCCTTCGGGCGGGCGAGCCCGCCGCCATCCCGCGCGGTGGCGAGCAACTTCGTCGGCGCTCGTTGCTCTTCCCGCTGTCGGCGGCTCGGGTAAAAGGAGGTGCGCGGCTAAACCCGGCTTGGGAATTAAAAGGGCCGGAGCCAGCGGAGGGGCAAGTGAGCTTGCGAACGTTGCGGCCCTCCGCCTGGGGTGGCTTCGGCCCGTCATGGTGAGATTGCGGAGGATTTCAGTGGGCGACGTAGAGGTGGATTTCTCAGCGGCCTCGGTTCGGCGCCAGCGCGGTCGCAATCGAGCCTCGCGAGAAGTTGCGTCCCGCCGCTGGGGGATGGCGGCGATCCGCGCGACCGTAGGTCGCGGTTTATTACGGAGCAAAAGCCCATCCTGCGGGCAAACCCAATTTTGAATGATTTGGGCTGAAGCCAGCGGAGGCGCAAGTGAGCTTGCGAACGTTGCGCCCTCCGCCTGGGGTGGCTTCGGCCCGCCATGGTGAGATCGCGGAGGATTTCAGTGGGCGACGTGCAAAGAATATTTGGGTCGAATGCCCGGAAGGTCCCGTAATCTTTGACGCGTAAGCGGCAAAATTGCGGGCCTCCCGAGGGGAGGCGTTCGGTCCGCACGCCCTTCGGGCGCGGTTCATTGTGAAGAATAAATACGTTCTTGCCTATTGCGATTCGAAGAATCGCCGACCTCGGAGCGGGCGAACGCCATAGGCGGGCGCCGGGGGGCGCGCCCGAGGACGAAGTTTTCTTGAAAGCTTACTTTGTCCGGTAGGTCGAGAGTGCAGCCCCTTTTGGGGTAGCCACAGCCCGGTTGGAGTGCCCAGCGGTACCTCTCCCTATTCCTGGAGGCAACGCAACTGAAGACCGACCGCACGACGACTGCTGATATTCAAACCGATCCCACTGAGGTAAAAACGCAAACTGTAGGCATTGGCGGCCGATGGGGACAAAGACCAGCTGTATCCGAAATAGCCGACACTCCGCAACACGCCGGACTGTTCATGGCGGTAGCCCGGAGCCGCGCCTGTCGATCCGCGAATCATATTCTTACGAGAGCGTCTCCTCTGAGGGTCGGTGTCGAGTTGAGAGAGATAGCATACACGAAACCATATGACGATAGAAGAGTTGGTGCGTCGGATCGGCGACAGCGACGTGGTCCGACAACTCGAACATTCGTTCGAGACCCGGAAGAGCCTGCGGATCAGAGGGATGGCCGGATCTTTGCTCGCTTTTGCCGTTCTGGAGATCGGTCGGCGACGAGGCGGTATCCATCTGCTCGTCGCCGCCGATCGCGACGACGCCTCTTACCTCTGTAACGACCTCATCGATATCGCCGGGAACGAGTTTTCCGGCGCGATTTTGTTTTACCCGACCGCCTATAAACGCTCGATCCAGACCCTCAAAGAAGATCCGGCCGGAATCGTGCAGCGGACCGCCGTGCTGACCGCTCTCGGAGCTTATACCGACTCGAGTAAACCGCTGATCGTCTGCACCTATCCCGAAGCGTTGGCCGAGCGGGTAGCCGATCGGGAGCGACTGGCCGAACACTTGTTGCGGCTTCGGAAAGGTCAGCGGATCGGGATGGACGAGCTCGAAACGCAGCTGACGGATTACCGGTTCGAGCGAGTCGACTTCGTCGGCGAACCGGGGCAATACTCTCGACGAGGCGGAATTATCGATATTTTTTCTTTCGGCGATAACAAACCCTATCGGATCGATTTTTTCGGTGATGAAATCGATTCGATCCGCGTGTTCAGCGTCGGGAGCCAGCTCTCGACCGAGGCGCGCGACGAAGTGGAGATCGTTCCGAACCTGAAGAACCCGGCCTTGGCCGAGAAACGCGTCTCGCTGGCCGAGTATATCGGGAGCGGAGACGGTCTAGACGGTGCGACGACGGCCACCCTGTGGCTCGACAACCCGATTCAACTGCTCGACCGGCTCGATCGGCTTCGGACCAAGCTGCTCGGCGAGTTGGCCGAGCCGTCCGAGATCGATCGACTGGTAACGAGTCGCTGCCGGTTCGTGGCCGAGACCGCCGAGTGGCGTTGGATTTCGCTCAACGTCCAGGCGCCCGAGCGACCGATCGACCCGGGAGCCGAGATCGATTTCGGAGCGTCGCCGCAACCGTCGTTCAATAAGAATTTCGAGCTGTTGGCCGCCGATATCCGGCGGGGGAACGAAGAGGGGAGGACCACCTATATCCTGACCGAGAACCGGGCGCAGATGGAGCGGCTCGAAAACGTCTTCGAGTCGGTGGGGTTGGGGCATGTGGGGTACGGACACGTGCCGGTTACGCTGCACGGCGGGTTCGTGATGCAGGATCTGCGGCTCGCGCTGTATACCGACCACCAGATCTTCGACCGCTATCACCGGTACACCGTCCCGAACGAGATCGACCGGCGCGACAGCATGACCGTTGCCGAGTTGAATGCTTTGCAGGTGGGGGATTTCGTGGTGCATATCGACCACGGCGTGGGACGGTTCGGCGGACTGGTGCGGAGTACGACCGGCGGAGTGGTGCAGGAGTTCGTCAAACTGGTTTACCGCGATAACGACATCCTGTTCGTCAACGTCCACTCGCTGCACCGGATCAGCAAGTACAAGGACAAGGACGCTCCGGAACCGAAAGTCCACAAGCTCGGTTCGGGGGCTTGGCAGAGGCTCAAGCAGAACACCAAGAACAAGGTCAAGGATATTGCTCGGGAGCTGATCGCGCTTTATGCGCGGCGGAAGGCGAGCGAAGGGTATGCTTTCTCGCCGGACGGTTTTCTGCAACAGGAGCTCGAGGCGTCGTTCCTCTACGAGGACACGCCCGACCAGCAGAGTGCTACGCAGGCCGTCAAGGAGGACATGGAGCAGCCGGTGCCGATGGATCGGTTGGTGTGCGGCGACGTGGGGTTCGGGAAGACCGAGATCGCGATCCGAGCGGCCTTCAAGGCGGCGACGGACGGGAAGCAGGTGGCGGTTTTGGTGCCGACCACGGTTTTGTCGTTGCAGCACTACCGGACCTTCAGCCGACGGCTGCGGGACTTCCCGGTGCGGGTCGAAAACTTTTCCCGCGTGAAAACCGCCAAACAGACGCGCGAAATACTCGACGATCTGGCCGCCGGGAAGATCGACATCATTATCGGGACGCATCGGTTGTTGGGGAAGAACGTGCGATTCCGAGACTTGGGGCTGCTCGTCATCGACGAAGAGCAGAAGTTCGGGGTGGCCAACAAGGAGAAGCTGCGGCACCTGAAGGCCAATGTGGATACCCTGACTCTGACGGCGACGCCGATTCCGCGGACGTTGCAGTTCTCGCTGATGGGCGCGCGCGACCTCTCGATCATCAACACCCCGCCGCCCAACCGTCAGCCGGTGGCTACGGAGGTGGACGTGTTCGACGAGGAGATCGTTCGCGAGGCCATTGAAACGGAGTTGCAGCGGGGCGGGCAGGTCTTTTTCCTGCACAACCGGGTACAGACGCTCGGACGGATGCGGGAGATGATCGAACGGCTCTGTCCCGGTGCGCGGGTGGCGGTCGGACACGGCCAAATGCCGGCCGCCGAACTCGAAAAAATCATGATGGACTTCATCTACGGCGAGTACGACGTGCTATTGGCGACCACGATTATCGAATCCGGGATCGACATTCCGAATGCCAATACGATCATTATCAACCATGCGCATATGTTCGGGCTTTCGGATCTGCACCAGTTGCGGGGGCGCGTGGGGCGGACCAATCGGAAGGCGTACTGCTATCTGTTGATTCCGTCGGAAGAGGCGGTTACGTCGGACGCCCACCGGCGGTTGAGGGCGTTGGAAGAGTTCTCGGACCTGGGCTCGGGCTTCAATATCGCCATGCAGGACCTCGATATCCGCGGGGCGGGGAATATTCTGGGGGCCGAACAGAGCGGGTTCATTACGGATATCGGGTTCGAGACCTACCAGAAGATCATGGCCGAAGCGGTGGCGGAGCTACGCGAGGAGCAGGGGCTGGAGCCGGATGTGTCGGCGATCGATTGTGTGATCGAGACTGATTCGTCGGCCCATCTGCCGGACAGTTATATCGGGACGACGGCCGAGAAGATCCGGCTTTACCGCGAACTGGATGCGATTCGGACGGAAGAGGCCTTGCAACAGTTCGTGGCGCAGCTCACGGACCGCTTCGGGGAGCCTCCTGCACCGGTGCAGGAGCTTTTCGAGGTGGTGCGGTTGAGGCGTGTGGCGGAGGCGGACGGCATCGAACGCATCGTGCTCAAGGGGGGGCGGGCGACGCTCTATTTCGTGGCCGACGAGAAGTCCGCTTTTTACAAGAGCGATCGTTTTATGGCGTTGCTGCGTGCGGTGGCGGCTCAACCCAAGCGTTTCAAGCTCAATCAATCCAATAATAAATTATCTTTGTCGGTGAACGGGGTGGCTTCGGTTTCGGCTTTGCGGTCGACGCTGGAGGGGTTGACG
>JAIDFC010000275.1 GCA_029054535.1 Rikenella sp.
TACCGAGCGGCACCGGTTCGGCGCCAGCGCGATCGCAACCGAGCGTAGCGAGAATTGCGTCCGTCGCCGGGGGTGGCGCCGGATCGCGCGCTCGAAGAGCGCGATTTATGGCGGCTCAGAATGAATCGCCCGGCGCGCGGTCGGAGATTGTTTAGCGAGCGCTCCGACTCGTCAGATTCGTGCGGGCCGTACGCCTCCCCACGGGAGGCCCGCAACTCTCATATGGAATTCGGGTGCGTTCTCCCGGGCGTACGACCCGAGGAAAAGTTCCGCCAGCGCTCGGACGAATACGGTTTGGGAATTAGAACAGGCCGCCGCCAGCGGAGGTTTGCAGAGCAAACGCCAGTTCTCGAGTGCCGAGCGATCGAAGATCGCGGTTCTTTGCGAGTTGTAGTTTTTGGGGAGTTCACTGGGCCTCGCTGGGCGAGGCTGCGGCTCGCGTGCCTGCGGTGCGGTTGTTGAGTCCAGGTAAAACGGTCGTTGTAGGCTCGAAAACAGACCGTCAAGCACTCCCCAAACGAACGAAAGCTCTCGGCAAAATCCCCGAAAGGTGGTTTGAGTGGCGAAAAATCGTAACTTGCACCTGTTATGGAGTGGTTACTCGATCTCGGATACTTGGGCTTGTTCATCGGTTCGCTGCTGGCGGCGACGATTCTTCCGTTCAGCTCCGATTTCCTGCTGATCGGCATGTTGGCGGCCGGAGGAAATGTCCTCTGGTGCGTTGTGGTCGCTTCGCTCGGAAACTGGGCCGGGGGGATGATCTCCTATTGGATGGGGCGCGGCGGACGGTGGGAGTGGATCGAACGGTGGTTCAAGGTCCGGCGGGAAACCCTCGAACGACAAAAAACACGGATCGATCGTTGGGGAGCCTGGCTCGCGTTTCTGTCGTGGCTGCCGCTCGTGGGGGACCTCTTCGCCCTCGGGCTGGGATTCTACAAAGTCAACCCTTGGCAGGTGGCCCTCTTCATGCTCATCGGAAAGGCGGCCCGGTTCATCGGATGGGCGCTCGTGGTCGAGTGGCTCCGCCCGTTGCTGCTTGCGTAAAAGCCGGGGTTTTCTTAAATTTGTCGTTCCGAACGTAATCTAAAAACTAAAACATACAATGGCTACAACCGCAGACATCAAAATCGGGATGTGCATCGAGTTCAACGGCAAAACTTGTCAGATCGTCGATTTCCAGCATGTGAAACCGGGTAAAGGACCTGCTTTCGTCCGCACGAAACTCAAAAACCTCGAAAACGGACGGACCATCGACAATACCTTTACGGCCGGTGCGCCGATCGAACCGGTACGCGTCGAACGGCGTCCGTATCAGTTTCTGTATGAGGACGATATGGGGGCGAACTTCATGCACACCGAAACGTTCGAACAGATCGTGATCGACAAGAAACTCATCGACAACTCGGATCTCATGAAAGAGGGCGAAATCGTCGAAGTGATGTTCCGAACGGACAACGAACAGGTCCTCTCGGCCGAACTCCCGCAGCTGGTCGAAATGGAGATCACCTACACCGAACCGGGTTTGAAAGGCGATACGGCATCTTCCAATGCGCTCAAACCGGCGACGGTCGAAACCGGGGCGACGGTCAAAGTTCCGTTGTTCATCAACACGGGCGAACGTATCCGGGTCGATACTCGAACTCGCGAATACTACGAACGTATTAAATAATTCATTCGTTTTCTTGCCGCTGTATTTGACGACGTGCGGGGGCCGTACGTTTTGATTTCGTCTCTACGTATCGCATGGGGTGCCGGAACCGCAAAGTTTTGCGGTTTCCATGTCTTGTGGTATGCAAAAGGTCTTAGGCGGCATTTGCTCGCGCATCCTTGGGAAATCAAGCCGATAAACTTTTGTTTATCGGCTTGATTTCCTTTTTAATGCGTGGTGCGGTACTGTTGCTGGGTACACGAACCGACCTGTCTCTACTCCCCGGTAGCCAGCCGAGCGAAAAAGCGTATAGCAGTCAGCGCGATGAGTTTTGAACGCAGTGGGGTATGCCCGGTTGCACCTTGTTCGGCCTGTCGCCCACCCCCGAGCGGCGTAGCCGCTCGGGCGACAAGGCCGGCGATTCTCTGAATCGCAATAGGCTGGATATTTACCTTTCACAATGAACCGCGCCCGAAGGGC
>JAIDFC010000276.1 GCA_029054535.1 Rikenella sp.
TGTAAGCCACCACGGTAGCCGCCTTATTGGCATTCTGAATGAACTGTGCCACCGTCAACTTATTGTCCTTTACCAAAGCCTGGTTCAACAAGGTCGCGTCCTTGAGGAATTTATTGACTTTCCCTTCTGCGATCTTATCGAGCATCGCTTCCGGTTTCCCTTCCAAACGAGCTTGTTCGCGTCCGATTTCGCGTTCTTTTTCGAGCACGTCCGCCGGGCAGTCTTCCTTGCCGATCGAGATTGGAGCCATCGCTGCCGCCTGCATCGCCACATCGTGCGCCACTTCGGCCGGAATCTGGGCATTGAACCCGATCAACGTTCCGAGTTTGTTGTTCATATGCACGTAGCTTGCGCACTGTTCGGCTTCGATCTTGGCATAGTAAGTCAACTCGATTTTTTCGCCCGTCTGTCCCGATTTTTCGGTAACCATTTCTTCGACGGTCTGTGCCCCAATTTTCAACGCTTTGAGTGCGTCGAGATCCGCCACGTCATTCTTGATCGCGATATCGAGCATTTCATTGACCGTCTTGATAAACTCTTCGTTCTTGGCCACGAAGTCGGTTTCGCAAGCCAGGCAAATCATATATCCTTTTTTGTTCCCGTCGGTGAGTCGAGCGGCAACGACGCCTTCCGTAGCTTCGCGATCGGCCCGTTTGCTGGCAACGAGTTTCCCTTTTTCGCGAATGATGTCCTGTGCGCGGTCGAAGTCGCCATTGGCTTCGGTCAACGCTTTTTTGCAGTCCATCATCCCTGCGCCGGTCATTTTACGTAATTTGGCTACGTCTGCGGCTTTGATTTCCATGATTGTTGTTCCTTTCTGCTAAGGTTATATATACAGTGTGTGTCCGAGTACAAACGTAACGTGCCGCGAGTTTAGTGTTTCGGTGAAAAACATTAGGCTCTCGGCACGCGTGTTCGGTGTGTGTATGATGCTAATGTTATTCAGCAGCGTTTTCGAGTACAGCTTCAGCCTGGGTTTCCGCTTCGGCTACGGCTTCAGCCGCCGCAGCGTCCGAGGTTTTCGTCCGCGGCCGTGCCTCTTTCCGGGCAGCGGTCGCTCCGCCTTTGGCCGCTTCCGCAGCTTCTTTCTCTTTCTCGACCTTGCGTTCGGCCAGTCCTTCCTGGATCGCCGCCGCTACGGTATCCAACACCACTGCGATAGACTTGGTCGCGTCGTCGTTCGCCGGAATCACGTAGTCGATATTGGTAGGGTCGCAACAAGTATCAACCATGGCGAACACCGGGATATTGAGGCGTTTGGCCTCTTTCACGGCATTGGCTTCTTTCTGGACGTCGATCACGAACAAGGCTGCCGGCAGACGAGTCAGGTCCGCGATCGAGCCGAGGTTCTTTTCGAGTTTAGCGCGTTGGCGCGCGATTTGGAGTTTTTCGCGTTTGCTGAAGTTGTCGAACGTACCGTCGCTATTGAGCTTGTCGATCGTAGCCATCTTTTTGACCGCTTTGCGGATCGTGGGGAAGTTGGTGAGCATCCCGCCCGGCCAGCGTTCGGTAACGTACGGCATCGCCACACTGGCGATTTTTTCGGAGACGATCTCTTTGGCCTGTTTTTTCGTAGCCACGAAGAGTACTTTGCGTCCCGATTTGGCAATCTGCTTCAGGGCAGCAGCGGCTTCGTCGAGTTTGACGACGGTTTTGTGGAGGTCGATAATGTGGATCCCGTTTTTTTCCATGAAGATATACGGGGCCATTTTCGGGTTCCACTTCCGTTTGAGGTGTCCGAAGTGTACGCCTGCCTCTAAAAGCTGATTGAAATCTGTTCTTGGCATGGTTTGATTTTCTTTAAAATCTGGTGTTTTTTACTCTTTCATCACCCGGCCCGGTAGCGTCTTGGTGGTGTCCCGGCTGCGCGAATGACGCGCGTCCGATTCCGAAGGACGGTCCGTTCGGGTTTTCCGCGCCTTATGCAACGAAGCGGTAGTACTGTATGGGTAGTCTGCGTTCGTTTGGGCCGACAGTGAGGCCGTTGACATAAGGCGTGCTGGTGGCGAAGCGGTATGACTCCGCCGGCAAATCCCCTGCAGGGGAAAACCAATGATTAACGTTTGCTGAACTGGAACCGTTTACGTGCCCCCGGCCGTCCCGGTTTCTTCCGTTCCACGACGCGTGCATCCCGAGTCAGGAACCCGTTTTTCTTGAGTTCCGGCCGCAGTTCCGCGTCCATCTCGATCAGACAGCGCGAGATTCCGAGCCTTGCCGCTTCGGCTTGTCCTTTGACCCCGCCTCCGGTGAGGTTGATTTTGATGTCCACCCCTTCAGTCAGGTTGGTAACCAGCAACGGCTGTTTCACGACATATTGGAAAATCTCGAGCGGGAAGTAGTTTTCCATCGGCCGATCATTGATCGTGATCTTGCCGCTCCCACCCGCGGTGAGGTATACGCGCGCCACGGCAGCTTTCCGTCGCCCCACGGCGTTTATGATTTCTTGACTCATTATTTAATTTCGTTTAATTTGATGGTTTTCGGACTCTGTGCCGTGTGGGGGTGTTCCGCCCCCGCATAGACTTTGAGATTTCCGAAGATAGCCGCCCC
>JAIDFC010000277.1 GCA_029054535.1 Rikenella sp.
GCGCGGGAGCGCAGTTCTTGCATGTTGCCGAGCAAGCTCCAGTTTTCGGGTGCCGAGCGGCACCGTCGCCCGCCCGCCTAAAGAGGAATTTCAAAAGTTTCGCTTGTGGCGAAATCTTTATGAAATTCCCGCGGGCGACGCACAAAGATTGTTTTGCAACTACCTCCGGGTCGAAGCCAGCGGAGACGCACATGAGCGCAGCGAGTGTTGCAGGCCTCCGCCCGGGGTGGCTTCGGCCCGACATGGGGAGATCGTAGAGGATTTCTGAGAGCGACCTGCAAAGAATATTTGGGTCGAACGCCCGGGATTATTAGGGTAGAGGCTGCCGGTAAAAGACGCTGTGCGTCCCTCCCGAGGGGAGGCGTTCGGCCCGCGCGACCAAAGGTCGCGGTTTGTTGCAGGAGAATGGCGAATAGGGCCGAAGCCAGCGGAGACGCACATGAGCGCAGCGAGTGTTGCAGGCCTCCGCCTGGGGTGGCTTCGGCCCGACATGGGGAGATCTTGAAAGAATTAGCTTGAGCCGCGCGCCCTGCGGGCGTGGTTTATGACCAATCCGCATGAATTGTCCCGCGTTTGGGCAGATATATTTTTGAACGGTTCGGGTCGGTCGCCCGGCGGGAACGCAACGAGTTCCGTCGAGTTGCGGCGCCAGCCGAGGGGGAGCGGCTGGCCCGTGCGACCAGAGGTCGCGGCTTTTTTTGAACACAGAAACGGGTCGCCGCCAGCGCGGTCGCAAACGAGCGAAGCGAGAAGTTGCGTCCGCCGCTTGTGGTGGCGCCGGATTCAATAGAATGAGATTCCCGCCTATTGCGATTCGAAGAATCGCCGGCCTGTGCACCCAGGCGCTTTGCGCCTCGGGGAGTGGGCGCAAGGCCGAACTTTTCTTGCTCGATAGTTCGACGAAACGTCCAAAGTGCCCCCTCGGCTCCGGGCTACCGCCACTACGGTTCCGGAAAGCTGCATGCCTGCGGCGGCAATGGATACAGTTGGTCGTCGTCTGTTCTCTCCGATCGCCAGGTTTACTACTTGCTCTTATACTACAACCAAATCGTCCCGAATAGCAACTACAACCGTACAGACGGTCTTCAGCTGCGTTGCCTCCAGGAATAGGGAGAGAAGAGAGAGTCCAGCGAGGCTTGCGAATCCGGGAGTTTTCGTCGAAAATTCTATCTTTGCAAATACTACTAACATACACCAAATTCAGACCTAAATCATGACACGACCGATGATTGCGCTTGTCGCAGCAGTCGTCCTGTCTGGAGGACGCGAAGTCGCTGCACAAGGATTCGACAAGGCCGGGAGACCGGTCGTTCGAGCCGAGTATCGACCCCGAGGCGAGATGTATCGCGACGGGTGGATCGATTTCAACAAGAACGGACGGAAGGATATCTATGAAGATCCGACGCAGCCCGTCGATCGGCGGATCGAGGACCTGCTGGGGCAGATGAACCTCGACGAGAAGACCGCTCAGATGGCCACCTTGTATGGCTACGGGCGGGTGCTGACCGACGACTTGCCGACGCCGGAGTGGAAGACCGACCGCATTTGGCGGGACGGGATCGGGGCGATCGACGAGCATCTGAACGGTTATCCGCGGGGGAAGCGGAATAGCGGGAATCCGTACGTTTGGCCCGCGTCGAATCATGCGTGGGCGATTAATGAGGTGCAGCGGTTTTTTGTGGAGGAGACGAGGCTGGGGATTCCGGTCGATTTCACGAACGAGGGACTCAGGGGCGTGGAGAGTTTCAAGGCTACCAACTTCCCGACGCAGCTCGGGGTGGGGCATACCTGGGACCGTGCGTTGGTGTACAAGATGGGCGAGGTCGAGGGGCGCGAGGCTCGGGTGTTGGGGTATACGAATATCTATGCGCCGATTCTCGATGTGGGGCGCGACCAGCGGTGGGGACGCTACGAGGAGGTCTACGGCGAGTCGCCGTATCTGGTGGCGGAGCTGGGGATTCAGCTGGTGAGGGGGATTCAGTCGCAGGGGGTGGCCGCTACGGACAAGCATTTCGTCGGGTACAGCAACGGAAAAGGGGCCAGAGAGGGGATGGCGCGGAACAATCCGCAGAAGTCGCTTCGCGAGATGGCACAGGTGCATGTCTACCCGTTCGGG
>JAIDFC010000278.1 GCA_029054535.1 Rikenella sp.
TTTCTTCCTTCCTGGCCTTTGTTTGCGTATTAAAACACCATTCGCGCGGTTTACCGGATTCGGTAAACCGCGCTACGGTTTTTTACATCGCCTGATGGGCTTAGCTCCGTCGATCGTTGACAAAGCACTCTTTCCCGGCAACCTGTAGGACCGGACGGCGGAGAAAAATTCGAAGAGAAGAAAATCAAAACCGGAAGAAAAGCCCGACCCGAGCCCCCGACTCCCGCTAACAACACCGAGACACAGCCCCCTCGAAACAACTCATCAGAGCGCAAAACCCACCGCCACCGACCAAGCATTCGTCGTCCCGCATGCTCGGAACCAGTCGCGCCGCCAGCCGCCGCGAAGGAATATCGTCCGATCGCCACCGATCCGATAGTTGGCCTGCGCCTCCAGCCTCAGCCGGACGAAATCGTCCGTCAGATAGTCGTAATTCCGGCGCAACGTTCGGATACGCGACACACCGAAGTCGGCACCCGGAAGCGTCAAGTCTCCGCTCGTCTTCCCCGAGACCGCTACCTCCCCTCCGAGTCGGAGCATCCATCGGTCCCAGGCTCGCATCGCCGCCCCCTCGATCCCCGCCCGCCAGCGACCGAAAGCCAGCCTTCGCGCCGCCGCGTCGTAGTCGGCTCGGAAGTCGAAGTACGAGATCTCCGGTTCGACCCACCAGACCGTTCTCGCCGTCGACCGGCTGGCTACGAATCCTGAAACAGTCCCGTAGACCATCCGATCGACATACCCGTTTACGGTCCCGATCTGCGGATAGACATTCCCTACCGGATCGCCGAAGAGATGTTCCTCTCCGACCCGCCGGCGATAGTCGCCTCGAGCCGTGATGCCCCACGTCCCCCCCGGAGCGCTCCCTCGGTAAGCCAGCAAAGCCCGAGCCGCACCGGAAACCATCGCGACCATCGGTAAGTTGTTCATCCCCGGCATCTCTTTGTGGAACGTGAAATAGTCGTAAGCCAGGGAGGCCGAAAATCCCTCCGAGACGGCCGGAAACAGATCGACCGAACCGCCGACACCCCATCCTGCATAGTAAGTGCTCGTCTGGATGCCGGCAAAACGGACGTAATCCATCCCCAGTCCCGTCATGTGGTAGACCGTCGCCTGGTACATGTCGTTATAGAAAGCGATATCGCCCCGCTGCCCGTATTTACGTGCGTGCGCCGCGAGCGACAATCGGTAGTCCGTCCCGAGGCTGCGGGCCGCAGCCAGCGATCCCGTCAGGTCGGAGACCACGTTCCGCGGTCGAGGGTCCACCTCCCGATAATCGAGTTCCGCACGATAGTCGAGCCGTGCCGCCCAGCTCCATCGCTCCGCCGTATGGGCATACCCGCCCGAGAAGCGATACCGTTCGGTTTTCAGGTCTCCGCCCACGGAGTCGGCCGCCACGTACGGACCCAGCAGCGCAAAATCGGCCGTCTCGTTCCACCGGACATTGCGCCGCGTCCCGTTGTCGTAACCCGCCTCGCCGAAGACTCGTCCCTTGGGTCCGGTTCGCACGAACGATCGGGCGGCGAAACCGAAGCCGTCGTATCCGTCTCCCTCCTGCGCCAGTGCGGCCTCGCGGCGTCGGTCCCGCTCGTAGCCGATCGAGAGTTCGGAGAGCGAAAAGGCCTGTCGGTATCCCATGGCGACCGGGTTTCGCAACACAGCCTCCGGCAAAGTTCCGGCGGGCGATGCGTCGAGCATCGTCCGCCGGAAAATCGAGAGGCTGTCGGCCCCGCTCTCCGCGGCCGTGCAGGCCGCGGAGAGCGAAACCAAACCCAGGATCGCTGTGAAAAGTCGTCCGATCATCATTGCTCCGAGAAACTACCGCATCGACGGTACGACGTTGCGTTCAAAGTCTTCGGCCGAGTTGTTGGTATCCTGATAAACCGTCCGGCCGTCTTCGGTCGTATAGGCCACTTTGCGTCGAACAGCCGTCCCGTAGTCGATCGACCCGGCGTTCAAGTCGCCGCAGTAGGTGTAACTGATGTCGAACGAGGGATCGAACACCGGCCACGCGAACTCATACTTATAGCCTCGCAGTTCGACGGCGTCCACCACCCACTCGTTCGGAATCTTGTAGTATTTGGCCGGCTTCGTCGGATTGCCCAACACGTTGGTATAATAAGCCTCGTAAGTGTATTCATTGAGGTAGGACTCTTTGGTCGTCCCCTCGGGTATGCGGACGATGGCGTAGGCCTTGGTCCCCTGTTTGTTCATCACGAAGATCGTGGCCGTGTAGCAGTAATACACCTCCAGGTTCGGCACCGCAGGGTTGTCGATATCCGGATAAGCGGCCAGCGTGGAGTTGGTGAACCACTCGAAATCGGCTTTGCTCAGATCCATGAACGATTCGTCAGCCTCTTTGTGGTTCTGTGCGTTGTCGCAGATGACGATCGACTCGCCGGGCTGTACCGGATGCTCTTTCCCGGAGCCGGGAACCACGAAAATGGCGTCGACCGTGATCGCCTCGTCGCGCACCATCGGGGTGTAGTCCAGTTTCGACGAGGTCGTGAACTGCGACTCGACGAAGGCCAAGCCGTCGGCATAGAGTACCGTGTCGGAATTGTTCGTGATTTTGATGTACGCGTCGCCGTTGTACTGTTTTTGTTTGCCGCTGGCATCGGGCGCATAGGCCGAGCCGACGTAGTAGATCTCGGAGATCACGAAACCGCCTTCGGCTTTCGGTACGACGCTCAACGACAGGGACAACGAGAAGCTCCCGTCGGCCTTCACCACCACGTTGGTCTGTACCCCCTGCACTTTCACGGTTATAGCGGATTCCGCGCCTTCTTCCCCGTCCGCTTTGGTCAGGTCGACCGACACCTCGGCTTCCCCCTCGAATTTCACGTTGTACAACCCTTCGGCCACCGTAGCGTCTACCGACAACGGGTATTCGAGCTCCGTAACGACCCCGGTATTGATGTTCGTGAAGGTGTAGGTCCCGCCGATAAGGTCGCACGAGGTAAAGTTCGCCGGTGCTTTCAACTCGATCTGATCGAATCCGATCGCTACCTGTTTCGGCGTATTGTCCGAACAGCCGACCAGCAACAGAGCTGCACTCAAAAGCGATCCCAAAAGTCTCATTGTTTTCATCTTACTTGTGTTTTCGTTTATTTTGGTTTATCTTTTTATGTCTATCTCTAAGAACGCGCATCAGAACGTCAAGTTCAGTTCCATGCCGAAATAGGGCGAGGCCGACCGTCGAACCAGAACCCCGTTGCGGTAGTAGTCGGGGTATGCGCTGAAGAGTCGGTTGACATACAGCGCCAGTCGCGCCCACCGGCCGAAATGTTTGGTCGCCTTGAGGTTCACATCCATAGCGAACGGCACCGTCGTGCGATCGAAATAGGTCGCCGAGTAAGTCTGAACGAGCCACTGCAACTGCGTATCGTGTTTGTCGGCCTCGGTGAAGGGGTGTTCGGTTCCGGAGGCGTCGACCCAGGCCACCGGCGTACCGTCGTTCCAGAGCGGTCGGCTGCTGGTGAACCAGAGGCACTGGAGCGTGGTGGAGAAGGTCAGTTTGAGAGGCTCGATATAGGTGTCGAACATGACGTTCGTGTTGAACTGCTGCCGCACCGATCCGTCCTGCCAGTCGTAGAGCCCCACGTAACGCACCGGATCGCCCCCCAGGTTGATCGTGGCCGAGCGGTAGATCGGCGCGCTGTTGCTGTAGGTCGTTCGGAACCAGGCCCCGTTGAGTGTGATCCGCGTCCGGATCGCCTCGATCCGCGGCGTGGAGAACTGGAACTCGATCCCCTGTTTGTCGATCCGACTCCCGTTGGCCCAGCGGCCGTAGGTGTTCAGCAGCGTGTCGTTCACGTAGGGGAGGTCGGCCAAGTCGGGCGGCGCGGTCAGCGCAGTCGGGTCGATCGCCCCCGTGTCGTATTTCTTGTAGGGCATCGCCCGGTAGTAGGTCATGGTCCGGAAACCGTCCCGCATCCGCTCCTGGAAATAGGTGATCGAGAAATCGGCACCGCGGTGCGCCGCGCTGAAGCGGACCTCCCATTTGAGGTTCCGGGCCGGCCGGAGGTCGAAGTTGGTGTTCTCCCACACGTAGGTCAGCACGTTGATCCGCCGCAGATCGGGATCCGTCGGGTAGTAGTTCAGCTGGACGAGATCGGCGTAGATCGGGTCGGGATAGAGCTGGTCGAGGGTGGGTGTTTTGGTGTGCTGTCCGACGCCGCCCGCCAGCTCGAAATCCCAGCGCGCCTCGCCCGTTCCCGCCGAAGGCAACTTCCACTGCACGTTCACGCGCGGGTCGACGTAGACCTGGCCGTGCATCGCATACTTCCGCCCGATGTTGAGCGGCGTCATGGCCCGCAACCCCGCCGTTACGACGAACCGGTGTTCGCCCCAGCCGAACCGCAGGGCGTCTTCGGCGAAAAGCGACAGTTCGGTCCCCGCCGGAATGTCGCTGAAGGGGCGCGGACGGTTCGTATTGGTCGGCGACAGCGGACGCGTGATGTCGTAGATCTGGCCCCGTCCCCAGTTTTTGTCGTATTTCCAGTCCAAACCCACTTTGGCGGTATGCTGCACGCCCCCCGTCTGTCCGCCCAGCCCCAACACCGCCTTCACGAAAGCGTTCATCGGTCGGCCGTCGATCGCCACGTCGGCCGTGTAGCGGTAGGGCAGCAACTCGGCGTCGCGCTCCTCGCCGTCGACCATCCCCACCGGCAGCGGGATCGTGCGGTTCAGATAGACCTGCTTGGTCTGTTCCATGCGACTGAACTCCTGGGCCAGCGAGGCCGTAACGTCGAGCGTACGGACCGCCCCCGCGTCGAAGAAGACCCAGTTGAAGGAGCTTCCCAAGGCCAACCGATTATAGGAGGCTCGAAAACGGTCGCCCTCCATCGAAGCGTCGGCATCGGTTTTTTCGCGGTCGAGCGATCCGGTGTAGTCGAGGCTCAGCCGCCAGCGGAGCGATCCGTGGTCGGAAGTCCGTCGGCTGTTGTAGCGCAGCGATCCGGTCAGCCGTCGGTAGTTGGCCAGCGTGTTCCGCGGGTCGCTGCGGGCCGAGAGGTAGTCGCCGTCGACGTTCAGCACCCGCTCTTCGCTCCCGAGAGCGATCCCCTTGCCGGCCGAGACGAGTTTCCCGTACTCGTCGGCCTTGACCCGCACCCGAAAGGGGGCGGCGGTCGACTGCCGCCGGATCTGGACCAGTCCGCTGGTCAGGTTGCCGTACTCCACGGAAGGAATTCCCCGCACGATCTCGACCGATTCGATATTGTCGGTCGCGATGGACCGCATGTCCAACCCGCGCGAAACCAGCGAGTTGTCGATCGTAGAACCCGGTACGGCCTGTAGGTTGGCGTCGGTGCTGATCGGCACGCCGTCCATCAGAAAAGCGGTCCCCAGGGAAGAAATATCGTAGTCGTCGCTGGAGGTTCCGGCCTCGCGCAGCCGGATGAGGTTCGGCGCACCCAGTTGCGGCGTTTCGGCCCGTCCGCCGGGCAGCAGCGACAAAAGATCCGTGAAGCTCGACGGCTGGAGGTGTTCCATCGCCTGGCGGTCGATGCGCGAGGCACTGGTGGCTCCGTTCGATTCACGGGCCGTTACGACCACCTCCCGGGCGGCCAACGGACGAGCCGAGAGGGCGATCCGCAACGTCGTGTCGCCCGCGATCCGCAGCGCCTGTTCCCAGGTCTGAAAACCGATGTACGCAACTCGGACTCGGTATTCGCCCGGTCGCACCCCCGCGAAGACGAAAGCGCCCGACGGGTCGGTAACGACACCTCGCGGCGGCTGGGCGTCGCCCTCGGCCGGCAGGAGCTGTACGACGACGAACTCCTGAGGCTGTCCGGTGGCACGATCGACGACCGTACCGCGCAGAAGGACTCCGGCAGCGGTTGCGCCGGGAGCCGTCAGCAGGAGTAGGAGTGTCAGGAGCCGTCTCATCGTCGGTGTGAAATACGGAGGCAAAGGTATCGGCCCTGCAAGGGGCTGACAATCGCCGGATGTGAGGAAAAAAGAGGCCTGGACTCCCTATTTTTAGGGAGTCCAGGCCTTGCATCCGGTTCGTTTTCAGTCGAATCGGGATAGACGATATCGCCCCCGTAATTGCACTGCCTGAAAGCCATCCCGACGATCGGCACCATCCCGCCCCGGGTCCCCTCACCAAAGAAACGCACGAACCACTCGGTATCGACCTCTGCGAGCACCTGCTCGAAAGCCTTTCCGACCGCCCGGAACAATGAATCCTGACCGTCGAAGAACTCTTCGCACCGCGCGTCGCGATAGAAGTCGCCCAGCTAACCATTTCTGAGGAGGCCGACACACACGAATCCCCACTTTTGGGGATTTCCGACCGGCTCCGGACACTCTACTTTTGTAGCCATAAATAAAAATACCTACATTATCATGAAAAAACAGGTCCTCTTCTCGCTCGCTCTCGCGGGCGCGATGACACTCGCCGCGTGCGGCAACGGAAACTCCAACAGCGAAACGGCACAAACGGAACAAAGCGAGGCCGCAGCCCCCAAAACGATGGACGTCGACTCGCTCCTCGCGGCCGCCGAATCGCTCGTCGACCAGCCGATCCGCATCGAAGGCATCTGTACCCACACTTGCGCCCACGGAGGTACCAAAATCTTCCTCATGGGTTCCGACGACACCAAAACCATCCGTGTCGAAGCAGGTGAAAAAATCGGTAGCTTCCCCCAAGAGGTCGTCAATAACATCGTTACCATCAACGGGATCCTCCGCGAACAGCGCATCGACGAAGCATACCTTCTCCAATGGGAAGAACTCGCCCGAACCCAAGCCGAACACAAACACGGAGACTCCGGAGCAGGCTGCGACTCCGAACAAAAAGCGCGCGGCGAAGCCACCGGAAATGTCTCCACGGCCGACCGCATCGCGGCTTTCCGCCAACGCATCGCCCAACGCAAAGCGGCCGAAAACAAAGACTACCTCTCCTTCTACTACATCGACGCCGATTCTTTTAATTATTAACCGTTCTTTTTTCTTGTAACCCGTATTTGGCTACTGTACGGAACTGCCGCTTTTTGAAAAAAGCGGCACCAAAAACTTTTAACTAGCTACGCTACGCCTTACGCTGCCGCAATCCTCAGGTTTGCGGGTGGGGATTCTTTTTGAGCGCGCCATTTAGGTTATATGAAACTCAGGCGCGCCTAAAAGAACCCCACCCGATCACAAGGGTAGACACGGCCAGAGCATCCCAGCGGGATGCGTGCTAAAGTTTTTTTGGTTCTTTTTGTTCACAAAAAGAACAGTACCCTCCTGTCGCTAAAGACCGTTTACAGAAAATAGAACAATTAAAAAATAGTAGAGAATGAATCGATTGAGGCGATTGAGTCGGGAATTGCATCGTCATGCGTCGTATTTTTTCGCCGGCGTTGTTTTGATTTATGCGATTTCGGGGATCGCGTTGAACCACAAGGGGACCTTCAACAGCAATTACGAGGTTCGTCGGAGTACTTTCGTGGTTTCGGGCGCTCTGCCGGAGCGTAGCGGGGTGGACGAGGCGTGGGTGAAGAGCGCATTGTTGAGTCCGGTGGGCGAGGAAGGGGCTTACACGAAGCACTATTTTCCGCAGGACAACGTGGTGAAAGTCTTTTTGAAGGGCGGTTCGAGCGTGGTGGCCGATCTTTCGACCGGTCGGGCCGAGTACGAGGCCCTCAAGCGGCGTCCTTTTTTCGGAGCCGTCAGCCGGTTGCACTACAATCCGGGGCGGTGGTGGACTCTTTTTTCGGACATCTTCGCCGGGGCGTTGATTCTGGTTACGATCACCGGATTCACGATGATGAAGGGGCGACGCGGATTGATCGGTTGGGGCGGGGCGGAATTGCTCGCCGGCCTATTGTTTCCGTTGGCGTTCCTGTTGTTTTTCTAAAAGCGAAGGGTTAGTATGACTGACACGATTATTGAATGCCGCAACCTGACCCACTACTACGGGAAGCGGCTGATCTACGAGAACCTGAGTTTCGGCGTTCCTCAGGGCCGTATCCTGGGGCTGCTGGGCAAGAACGGGACCGGCAAAACGACCACGATCAACATCCTGAGCGGCTACCTGCAACCTCGTTCGGGAGCTTGCTACATCTTCGGCGAGGAGATCCGGCGCATGGATCCGCGCACGAGGCAACGGATCGGCCTGCTGATCGAGGGCCACGTCCAGTATGCGTTCATGACCATCGCTCAGATCGAGCGGTTCTACGCCCCGTTCTACCCCCGATGGAACCGCGCGGCGTACTACGAGTTGATGGAGAAACTGCACGTCGCGCCGGGCCAACGCATCTCGCGGATGTCGTGCGGCCAACGGTCGCAGGTGGCGTTGGGGCTGATCCTGGCCCAGAATCCCGAGCTGCTGGTTCTGGACGACTTCTCGCTGGGGCTCGACCCGGGATACCGGAGACTCTTCATCGAGTACTTGCGCGAGTATGCCAAAGCCGAAAACAAAACGGTCTTCCTCACCTCGCACATCATCCAGGACATGGAACGACTCATCGACGACTGTATCCTACTGGACTACGGCCGGATCCTGCTCCAACAGCCGGTCGACACGCTGCTCGACTCGATCCGACGCTACACGTTCGAGACGACGGCACAGGGACCGAGTCCCGACGACGAACGACTCTTCCACCCCTCGGTCATCCGCGGACACGGAGAACTGTTCTCGTTCCTCCCCGAACCCGAAGTCCGAAAAATCCTCTCCGATCAAGGGGTACCTTTCGACAACCTCGCGTCCGAACACGTCAACCTCGAAGATGCCTTTATCGGACTCACCGGTAAATATTAAAACCGTTCTATTTTTTGCAATCCGTGTTTGGCTACTGTACGGAACTGCCGCTTTTTGTAAAAAGCGGCACCAAAAACTTTTAACTAGCTACGCTACGCCT
>JAIDFC010000279.1 GCA_029054535.1 Rikenella sp.
GTAGCTGCCGACGCTATACAACGTACCTCCAGCATTGCTTCCTCGTCCACCGCTGTCGCGGAAGCCCGGAGCCGGGTTTTCTCGACCGAATGGCCCGATTCGAGTGCCAAGCGGCGTCTCCGTCTTTTCCCTATTCCTGGAGGCAACGCAGCTGATAACCGTTTCCACGGTAATTGCTGCTATTCGGGTAGATACCGCTGTAAAGGAAGGTCAAGTTGTAGGCGCCGATACTACCCGATGGAATGGTCGACGACCCGCTATATCCGCTGCGGCCGATGCCATACAATGTACCGTAGTTCGCATGGCGGTAGCCCGGAGCCGGGGACGAACCTAATACGCCGAGTTACCAGCGCGTAAAGTCTTCGCCCGGATCGTAATCCTCCTCCATGATCCTCTCCAGCATCTGCTGCGCCTCCGAGAAGTCGTAACCGCGCCCCACCGCCCAGCGCAACAGACGCGTCCGCAATTCGTACCGACTCTTCGCCTTGTCCCGTTCGCGCAGCAGCCGACGATACATGAGCAATTCCAGCTTTTCGGTCTGACGCTCCGGTTCGATCTGCTGCAAAGCCTCTTCGATCGTCTCTTTCGGAATTCCCTTGGCCCGCAGCCCCAGCTCGATCTTTCGACGCCCCCAGCCCGAACAGTTCATCTTCTCGCGCACGTAAGCCCGAGCATACCGCTCCTCGTCCACGAACTTCTCGCGGACCAGCCGTTCGATGATCGGATCATAGTCCTCCTTGTTCATCCGCCACCGGAAGAGCGACCGACGGATGTCGCTGATACACCGTTCGCTCTTGGCGCAGGTGTTCATCAGCGACTCCAAAGCCCGTTCGACACTTTTGGCCGGTTGCGAATAATCGATGTTCAGAGGCCGTTTGCGCTCGCGCACTCGTTTGTAGCCGAACTCCTCGTCGCCGTAGTAGACCATATCGTGGGTATATTGATTTTCTTGGGGGTTTCAGGCCGGAGCCAACGCGGGCAAAACCGAGCTGGCGAGGGTTGCGACCTGTCGCCGGGGGTGGCTCCGGCCCGCTGCGTCTGGCGGCGCGCAAAAGGACTTAGTCGTCATTCCGCGAGCGATTCGTTGGGGTCGCAGTTTTCAAACGCCCGATCTCCGCACCCCTCGCACGAACCGCTCCCGACCGTACAGGTCGCGCATCACCCGCACATCGGCATAGCCCAGCCCCTGCAACAGTTCCCGCGTCTGAGGTCCGAACCGTTCGTTGATCTCGAACCAGAGCTCGCCCCCCGACTTCAGGAGCGGCAGCCGGGCGATCGCCCGATAGAACCGCAACGGATCGTCGTCCGGCACGTACAACGCCCCCTCCGGTTCGTAATCCACCACGTTGGCCCGCATCTCGGCCCGCTCCGAGTCCAGTACATACGGCGGATTGCTCACCACCAAGTCGAATTTTGCCGTCTCCGGCCCCGGTGGCCTATCGCCCAAAACATCCCGCTGCACGAACCGTACCTGCCCCCCCGCACCAAGAGCCTCGGCGTTCCGCGCCGCCACCGTCAACGCCCCCTCCGAAATATCCCACGCCTCGACACAGGTATCCGCCCCCCATTCAACCGCCAGCGTTACGGCGATCGCTCCGCTCCCCGTGCCGACGTCCAGCACGCGCCGCCGCACAGGCCCCGCAAGGATCGCCCGCACCAACTCTTCCGTTTCGCCCCGCGGGATCAACGTGTCGCGCGTTAGTTCGAACGAACGACCGAAAAATTCCGCCCGTCCGACGACATACTGAACCGGCTCCCACCGCGCCAGCCGTCGAAGATCGTCCTCCCATTCGTCGCCGCGCGGGAAAAACAGGTCGCCGTTCAACACCCGTTCCAATCGTCCGATCTCGTACTTGTCTTCTGCCAACCGGTCGACGACGGCTCGTGCCTCGTCCGACCCGTAGAGGGGGGTTAACCGCAAAATCGCCTGGTTATATCGTTCGCGAAACGTCATCGTTGAACAAAGATAACTATTTTTGCCTCCATGACCGAAGAAATCTATATGAAAAGGTGCCTGGAGATGGCGGCTCTGGGAGCGGGGAGCGCGTCGCCCAATCCGATGGTGGGCTGCGTGATCGTGTACGACGGGCGGATCATCGGCGAGGGATGGCACCGGCGTTGCGGCGAAGGCCACGCCGAGGTGAATGCCGTGGCCGATGCCGAGCAGTGTGGAAACGGCGACTTGTTGCCCGAAAGTACGCTCTATGTCTCGCTGGAGCCGTGTAGCCACTGGGGCCGGACGCCTCCGTGCGCCGAACTGATCGTCGAAAAGAGGATCCCGCGGGTCGTGGTGGGGTGCATCGACTCCTACTGCGAGGTGTGCGGGCGAGGCATTGAACGGTTGCGCGAGGCGGGGGTCGACGTACAGGTAGGGGTACTGGAACGGGAATGTCTGCACTTCAACCGCCGGTTCTTTACGGCGCAGAATCAGAAGAGGCCGTATGTCATCCTGAAATGGGCGCAGACCGCCGACGGCTGTCTGGACGCGGTGCGACCCGGCCCGGAGGTGCCGGCGGCATGGATGACGGGCCAGGCGGCGCGGGTGTTGGTGCACCGCTGGCGGGCCGAGGAGGATGCGATACTGGTCGGGACGGAGACGGCACGACTGGACAATCCGTCGCTGACGGTGCGGGCGTGGGAGGGTCGGAATCCGCTGCGGGTGGTGCTCGACCGTCGGCTGGCGTTGCCCGAAGGATTGCACCTGTTCAGCGACGGGGCGGCGCGGACGCTCTTGTTCACGGCTCCGGAGCGGCTTGCCGAGGCGCGTGCACGTTTCGTCGGGCAGCCTCTGGTTACCGTCGAGGGCTTCGAGACGCTGGGCGACGTGTTGAGGGTACTGGCGACCGATCCCTACCGGGTTCGGTCGCTGATCGTCGAGGGGGGGCGTCGGGTGCTGGAGTCGTTGATCGGCGAGGGGCTGTGGGACGAGGCGAGGGTCTTCACGTCGCGGTTGTCGGCGCGGGAGCTCTACCCGGCCGAGGCAGCGCCGTGGACAGGCGAGATTCCGGCTCCGCTCCTACCGCCGGAGGCGCAGCTCGTGGACGAGTTTCCCGCCGTGGGGTTGCGGGTGTACGAGCGGGGTTGATGTAATAGTGTGCAGATACGTTTAGCGATTCGTCGCTGGGAGTGGCGGTGGCACACCCGCTTTTGGGAGATTTCGATTCTTGCAGGACTTTGCGAAACAAGCGGGTCGTCGCCAGCGGTGAGAAGACCCGAACTTGTGCGGGGTGCTCGCGCCGCGCGGGGTGGCGGCGACTCGCGCGACCCGTTGGGTCGCAATAGGGGCGACAGTTGCACAGAAAACGCCGACTCGTCAGAGTCGGGCGTCCGGTCTGAAGAAATAGCGGGGTGGCTTCAGGGTGGGCGACAGGCCGAACAGTGAGGAATAGATTGCAATGTGAGCCAAACGCAGCCCGCGAAAAAGTATCGAAAGGATGAAATAGGGAACTTTTATCTAACTTTGTATTGGGATTGAGGCGACTCTTTCCGGACATATGAAAAGAAGCGTTATGCTCATCTTGTAGTTTGGAAACCTGAGAAATTTTCAAAACGAGATACAAGGATGGCGTAGCGGTTCCCACGCGCATAGCGTGGGCTGCTATTTCCACATCTGTATCTCGGGTTTTCTCAGGACCTCCAAACTAAGGCGTGGCATAGCAGTTCCACGCTTCGTCGTTTAATTATGTAAAAGGTTCTTGCGGAGCTGGAGAACGGAGAAAATGCTATGAAAAAGTTATTTACCCTGACGTTTTTGTTCCTGCTTTCAATCGCTGCATGGGCCCAAAAAGATGTAACCCAATTTCTCGGAATACCGGTAGACGGCTCCAAATCTGAGATGATCCGCAAACTGAAAGCCAAAGGATTTACTTCCGATCCTTATAAAAGCGATCTCTTAAAAGGGGAATTTAATGGTAGAGATGTCGAAATACATGTCGTAACGAATAATAATAAGGGTTTATCGTATTGTCATAGTCGATGCTAATATGGTCGACGAAAGGTCTATCCAAATCCGCTTCAACGATTTGTGTCGATAATTTGAAAATAATGACAAGTATATAGTATTACAGAGCGATAGAATACCCGACAGCGAAGATATTTCTTATGAAATAATAGTTCATAAGAAACAGTATCAAGCTGCTTTTTGCCAGAAGTCGACCGGAGACAATGTGGATTTAAAAAAATCTGTCTGGTTTATGATAACACATCTATACGGAAAATATGGGATTGCTATATTTTACGACAATGAATACAATCGTGCCGACGGCGAGGATTTGTAATTGTTGAATAACAGCGATTGAATAGAAACGGGGTTGTCCTACATGGACAACCCCGTTCTTGTTTTTACTATGCCTCCCCGTAGGCCCGCACCGCCAGCCGACGAACCCACACCACGAAGCCTCCCGTCAGGATCAGGTTCACCACCAGCGTCAGCACCGAAATCACCAGTGCAGGCCCCCCGATCCCGTACCCCAGCGCGATGAAGATGATCCCGGCCCCCACTTAGCCCCGCGTGAACATCCCCACCGCCAGCGCCAGCCGCTCCTACAGCATCCGGTCGCGGGAGAAGAACAACGGCACCAGCGTTCCCACGTTCGACAGCAGCGATACCACCAGCACATGCACCGCGATCGCCCCCCACGACATCATGGGTTGCATGCC
>JAIDFC010000028.1 GCA_029054535.1 Rikenella sp.
TTTGGGCGGGGGGGGGGGCGCCGCCTATAAAACGCGGGGGGGGGGCGCACCGCGAGTGTTCGAACACTCGGTTCCGCCGCCCTCCCTGTATTTCGCGAAAAAGACGGGCTTTAAGGCAGCCGGCAGCCGATCCGATCGAACGGGATCGGCGTGAACGAACGGATCATCCGGTAGATCGGCGCGTCGGGCACGAAACCCTTCAACGGATCGTTCGGGTCGACGAAGCCCGGATTCCGGGTCGTGATCCAGTTGTCGTTCCAGTCGGCCCAGGCCGACGAGCCGTTCAGGATCCGGCCGATGCGGAAGAAGAGATTCCCCTCGAACACGTTGCCTCGCGGAACGCGCGGTGTCCCGGTCCAGTACTGCGCCAGCTTCGGATAGGCCGTCGCATAGGGCGGTTCGGTATGCCGCACGGCCTGCAACCGTTGGTCGACGACTCCGCCGACGTCCAGCATCCCGCGTCCCCAACCCTCCATCCGGTTGTCGATGTGGATCGCCTGCGGCATGTCGATGAAGAGGTTGTTTCGGTAGCGGTTGTCGTGTCCGCCGCCGATCAGCACCGGAATCGTCCCCGCCTTGTAGTAGACGCAGCCGAAGACCTCCAGACCGCACGCTCCGTCGTCGTGGTAGGTGGCCGAGACGCGGTGAGTCGACGAAATGTCGTGAAAGTAGCAATACCTCAGCCGATTGCCCTGTTCCGACGGGTCGCGGCCGTAGTAGAACGCCCCCTGGTCGTCGATCTCGCGACAGACGTCGTGGATGTCGCAGTATTCGATCGTGTGGTCGTTGCCGTGCAGCAAGACGGCCATGCTCGGCGCGTCGAAGATCTCGCAGTTCGAGATGCGGTTCCCCACGCCGTCGATCCACACCCCCGGCCGGTAGGAGCGTTCGATGCGGTTGAAATCGTGTATCCGGCAGTTCTCTACGTAGTTGTGCGCCGGCGTAAGCGTGGCGCGATCGCCCCCGCCCAGCTCCACGCCGCCCGAACCGGTCCGGTATATGTGGCAGTTGCTGACCCCGTTGTGCGTTCCGGCGTTTCGGTTCCGGAGGATGTCGTCGTAGATCAGTTCCGAGAACCGTCCGATCTGTCGTCTCTCTTCGCCTCGACCGATGCAGACCCCTACGTGGCCTAAGTTCCGGATCACGCAGCGGTCCACCCGCACCGAGTCCGAAGCCTCGATATAGACCCCCATCCCGCGCGAGTATTCGAGTGCGAGGCCTTGCAGAACGATGTCCCGACACTCCTCGATGGCGAACATCGGTTCCTCGAGGGTCGAAAGGTACAGGTCGTCCAACCGGGCATTCTCCGGCGGGAGAAAGTAGATCCGTCCGTTCGTCGTGTCGAGTACGTACTCGCCCGGCCGGTCGATCTCTTCGACCAGGTTCAGCGCATACCAGCGTCTGAACGAGGCTCCGCTCATGAATCCGTACCGGCTGGCTTCGGCCGCCGTGATGGTCCGGGCAGCGGTATCGATCCGTTCGACCGGCACCAGGTCGTCCGAGTAGCCCCAGGCGAAGTAACCGCCGATCCAAAGTTCCCGAGCTTCGCTCCATCCGTCGGGTCGTTCGCCGGCGTACTCGAACACCGGCTTTCCGAGACCGTATTTCCCTTCGCGCGGGATGTCGCCGGAGCAAAGTACTCGTCCGATCGGCGCCATCGTGTCGTTGGGCCACCGAGCGATCGTGAGCGGCCGACCGTCGACGAACAGTTCGTTCCAGGCCGCTCCCGACGCGTGGCCGAATCCTTTGCGGATCAGCCCCGAGAGATCGATTCCGAGTGCTCGGGCGTCGATTTGGCGCACGCGGTCGCGCACCTCGGGCCGTAGTCGGCCGCGGACCGACGGGTCGGTTACCCGTTTCGCCTGTCCGGCATTCAGGGCGACACCGCCGGTGAACGAAACGTTTTCATCGGCATAGGGCTTTAGGACGATGTGTTCGAGTCCACGAAGCTCGACGGTTCGCCGCAGGGGATAAGTCCCGCCGCGCAGCAGAATGTCGACCGTGTCGCCCGGGCAGGAGGCTGCGGTTTGCAAGGCGCGTTCGACGGTGCGGAAAGGCCTCCGGAGGGTGCCGTTGCCGTTGTCGTTGCCGCGCGGCGAGACGACGAGGGTCTGCCGGGTTGCCGCCTCGGCCGAGCCGGTCGGGAACAGAAAGAGCCAAAGCCCTGAAAAAAGAAGAAAGAGGGTGCCGAGTCTCGATTTCATGGTCATATGCGTCGTTTAGTTCGGGTAGTCGGTTTCCTCCTGCCGCCCGGCGTAGTCGAACCGAACCGGTTCGCCCGCGAGCGTCAGTTGTCCGTGGATCGTGTTGTGTTTGCTGCCGAACCGTTCTGCGGCGAGCGGCATCAGGCCGCCGGCCCAGATTCGCACCGCGCCCGGTTCGACGATTGTCCGTCCCTGTTCGTCGGTGCGTCCCAACTGTTCCGGCGCGAGGGTGAAGCTCACGGTGCGCCGTTCGCCCGGCGCCAGTCGGATGCGTTGCACGCCCGCCAGTGCACAGAGCGGGGTCTCGCCGGCCACCGTTCCTCGGCGCGAGACATAGAGCTGTACCACCTCGTCCCCCTCGTACCGCCCTCGGTTGCGCACCAGGACGCTCACCCGCACCGAATCGCCCGTCGCGGCCTGTTCCGGTATCTGCAGGGCGGAGTAGGCGTATGTGTTGTAACTCAGTCCGTAGCCGAACGGGTAGAGGACCTCGCCGTCGAAATATCTGTAGGTTCGTCCCTCCATCCGGTAGTCTCGGAAGTCGGGCAGATCGGCCGTCGACCAGTAGAAGGTTACGGGCAGCCGTCCGGCCGGGTTGTAACGTCCGAACAGGATATCCGCCAGCGCCGTTCCGGTCTCCTGTCCGCCGTACCAGGCCTGGATCACCGCATCGGCATGCCCGGCCTCCCACGGGAAGGCCACCGCGCTCCCCGACATATTGACGAACACGAGCGGTTTGCCGCTCTCCCGGAGCCGTTTCATCCATTCGGTCTGAATCTCGGGCAGCTCGATGCGGCTGCGGTCGCCGTCCAGAAAGCCTTTGATGTCGTCGTTCCCGGCGTCTCCGGCCTCGCCCTCCAGCAGGGGCGAGATGCCGCCTGCAAAGATGACGAGATCGGCCGGAGCGATGGCTTTCAGCACCTCGTCGATGCTCGGTCCCTCTTTGAGCGGTCCGGTGAAGGCCGTGGCCGGATAGTAGATCACCCGCAGCCCCGGTTCGCGTTCGAGGGCCATCCGCAGCGTTACGTTCTCGACCGGAATCCCGTTGTAATTGCCCAGTTGCGTGGTTCCGTTGTCGGCATTGGGCCCGAGCAGCGCGACGGTCTTCACGCGCCCGGATTTCAAGGGCAACAGTCCGTCGTTCCGCAGCAGTACCATCGACTTCCGGGCCATCTGCAAGGCTTGCGCTCGGTGAGCGGCCGACGATACGACGCTGTACGGGATCGTGTCGTAGGGCACGGCGCCCGCCGGCTCGAACTGCCCCAGCCGTTGTCGGATCATAAAGAGCCGCCGCAGCGAGAGGTCGATCTGTTCTTCGGTAATCAGTCCGCGTTTCACCGCTTCGGTCAGAGCGGCATAATCGTTGCCGCATTCGAGGTCGGTTCCGTGCAACACGGCGTCGGCCGAAGCGGTCGCGGCATCCGGATGGGTCTTGTGGAACTTGTGGAAGTCGTTCACGCCCCAGCAGTCGGAGGTTACGTACCCCTGGAAGCCCCATTCGTAGGTCAGGATCTGCCGCATCAGTCGGTCGCTGCCGCAGCAGGGTTGCCCCTCGTAGCGGTTGTAGGCGCACATCACGCCCGAGACGCCCGCCTCGCGAACCAGGCTCCGGAATGCTGGCAGGTAGGTGTCCCACAGGTCGTAGGCGCTCACCCGGGCGTCGAACACGTGCCGTTCGGGTTCCGGTCCGCTGTGCACGGCGTAGTGTTTGGCGCATGCCGAGCTTTTCAGGTAGTGCGGATCGTCGCCCTGCAAACCGCGCACCATCGCCGTCCCCATCCGGGCCGTCAGGTAAGGGTCTTCGCCGTAGGTCTCCTGCCCGCGACCCCAACGCGGATCGCGGAAGATGTTGATATTCGGGGTCCAGAAGGTCAACCCTTTGTATTGGGCTCCCTCTTTTTCGGTCCCTCGGGCGGCGTTGTAGATGGCTCGGGCCTCGTCGGAGATCATGGCGGCGGTTTGTTCCAGAGCCTCGGGGTCGAACGTGGCGGCCAGGCCGATCGCTTGCGGAAAGACGGTTACTCGATCGCCCGACCGACCCACGCCGTGCAGACATTCGTTCCACCAGTTGTAGGCCGGGATGCCGAGCCGCGGAATCCCCGGGCTGGCGTGCATCATCTGAGAGACTTTTTCGGCGAGGGTCATCCGACCGATCAGCGAATCGATGCTCGGGTCGACGCTCAATCGCCGGTCTCCGGCGCCGAAAGCCGATGATAGAGAGACCATAACGGCGGTCGACGCGATGCAAAATAGTAGGTGTTTCATAAAAGTTGGGTTTTGTAGTTTGTATCTCCGAGTATGCGAAAAACGCCTCGTTCCGTATATTGTACATATAGGAATGAGGCGTTGCGGTAAACAAAACGGTGGGCCCAGAGGGGCATGATCCCACGACCTTCGGATTATGAGTCCGCTGCTCTAACCAACTGAGCTATGGGCCCGTCTCTCGTTCTACCGACTTTGGGCCGGCTCCGAGTACGACTGCAAATGTAGACTTTTAACCAAAAATTTCCAAATACTCTCTCTTCGGTCGATCTTTGGTTACCACCTGGAACGGCTGCTTTTTAACTTCGTTTTCCTCGTCCTACTTTGGCAAAGTCCGCAAACGGTCTTTAGCTACGTGCGGGTACTGTACTTTCTGTGAACAGAAAGTACCAAAGAAACTTTCGGGAATGCTACGCATTCCATGACCGTTCTTAGTGAATGGCTTTGGTGTTACTTTCGGGGTGGTCTTTTTGTGGCGCGCCTAAGTTTTAGCTCGCATTAAGCGCGCTCACAAAAAGTGCCACCCCAATGATAAGTCCTCAAGGCTCTTGACTACGGCAGCCTATGCGATACGCAGTATCGCCGGAAGTCGTTTTGGTACTTTTTCTTCAGAAAAGGTACGGTACCATACGGTAGCCAAACACGGTTAGCAAATTGTCGAAAGCAAAACGAACGAAGCGCAGTTAAAAACAGTTCTATACAAGTCGCCGATGATTGAACCGAGACAGTATTTAGAACAGGTCGAAGTTGTTTAGCGTCAGGTTGTCGTTCGGTTCGATCCGGATGTGGCGCGCCGTGTAAGGCGTTTTGAAGTAGTGGTAGCGTTTCGTCGGGTCGTTGATGAGGTTCCCGAACTCGAACCGTTCGGCCGTTTTCCAGTGTCGGCCGTCGTCGCTCACCGAAACGGTCCCCTGGACCACCCCGACCGGTTTCCTGTTTCCGTTCGTCTGCGGATCGTAAGCTATGCCGTGCAGTTCTTGCGCCTCGCCCAGGTCGATCGTGATCGGCGACGTCTCGCGTAGGATCGTCCACGCCGTGCGATCCAGTCCCAGCCGCTCCTTGACCGTCGCCCCTTTCGTGCCGTTCAGCACGGCGACCGCTTTCAGCTCGCAGCCCGACAGTTTCACCGGACCTTCGTAGAGAATCGCGTGTTCGTCCGGCTCTGTACCGTCCGTCGTGTAGTAGATCCGGTAGCCGGCATTCAGATTGTCGGTCGCATTCTCGCCGTGCGGTTTCCACCCGAAAGCCTCTTGCCTCGGGGCGATCGCCACCCGTCCCTCGGCATCGTGCCCGATGGTCAGCTGCGGCGGTCGAGAGGCATAGTGGTGTGCCGAAACCCGGCAGATCGCCGGCGTCATGCGCGATTCCAAGAGCCGGAACCGCAGTTTGTCGGTCGTTACGTCCGGGAAGCGGAGAATACGTTTGTACCCGACATTGGTCGCCGAGGCGATCTCCCGCCACGCGCCGTCGATCCAGGCGTCCACGGCGTGCCGTTCGACCCGTTCGCCGTGCGTTCCGATCGCCTCCTGCAACACGATCCGGTTGAGGGTCGTCGGCTCCGGCAGCTCGATCGTGAACTCGCCGGTTCCGTCGCCCCACAACAGATAGCTCTCTTCCCGACCGTCCAACACGGCCTTCGGTCCGTCGGCTCCGGCCAGCAGATCGGTCCCGTAGGTCTCGCGGATCCGTCGTCCGGTCTCTTTCAACGTTTCGACGTCGGCCGTCGAGAAACGTCCCTCGCGATTCGGCGGGATGTTCAGCAGGAAGGTCGAATTACCCCCCACGGCTCGTTCGTAGATGTCGAACACGTCGTCCGCACTTCGCACCTGCTGGTGGGTGTCGTCGCGGTAGAACCAACCCTCGCGGATCGAGGTGTTGGTTTCGGCCTGCTGGTAGTGGAGGTACTTGGCGCCGAGCAGCTTTTCGCGGCTGCCCAACACGGAATCGGTCATGTCCGGGAAGTGCGAGGCGGTGTCCGGATTCTCCGGATAGGGGATCACGTTCCACTCCGTCGCGCGGGTCCCGCCGGCTTCGTTCCCGCACCACCGCACGTCTTCGCGACCGAAAATCACGGCTTCCGGCGCCAGGCGATGGATCAGCTCTTTCCACGCGGCATAGTTATAGGTCTGTCCACCCTTTCGCTTCGGATGCGCGCCGTCGAACCACACTTCGTAGATCGGACCGTATTCGGTCAACAGCTCGAAAAGCTGATTCAGAAAATATTCGTTGTAGTCGTCGACCACGAACTCGAATCGGGTCGTATCGGCGAACGGCCTCCCCTCGACCTCTCGCGGAATGGTCCGCCGGGTTTGCGGACTGAGGTTCCCGTACAGTCCGTCCGGATTTTCGATCTGATACAGGTCGGCCGGCGAGAGGTAGATCCCGAGTTTCAGCCCGTATTTCCGGCACGATTCCGAGAGGTCGCGCAAAATGTCGCCCTTGCCGTCCCGGAAACCGGTCGACATCACGCCGTGGTCGGTATACCGGCTCTGCCACAGCACGAAACCGTCGTGGTGTTTCACGGTCAGCAGCACCATCTTCATTCCGGCGGCCTGCATCGCTTCGCACCACTGGTCGGTGTCGAGCTCTTTCAGGTCGAAAATCCGGGGATCTTCCATCCCGTTGCCCCATTCCATCCGTGTAAAGGTGTTCGGACCAAAGTGGATAAAGGCTATGAATTCGTTCCGAAGCGCCGACAGCTGGTTTGCGGTCGGAACCACATGGGCCGCTTTCTCGATGATTCGTGCTGCGCTGTCGCCGGGTTCCACGGCGATGGTGTTCCGCACCTCCATCGTGTGTTCCGGAGTGTGCGTGCCGCAGCTGCCGAAAAACAGCAGGCTGCCGACAAGGGTCGTTAAGGCTTTTTTCATGGTTTTTATTGGGTTTGGGTCGTTTTTTTATTTTGTGCGGGGGAAAGGTGAGAGATCTATGTCCGGGACCGCGCCCGCAGGTTGTTCGGTCCGGTCTACTCTGAAACCGTGTTGGACCGTGCGTAAGATCTTACCTATGTTAGCCCGGAGCCTCCCCGGGCGGCGGGCTACAAGCATCCCGCCTTGGCTCCAGGCCGTTTCTATTTGAAAACAACCGGGTCCGCCGGGGAAACTTGTCCTTTCGGGGGCAGTTAGCGTATTTCCTCTAATCCGCTCGAGCCGCGATTTTTAGTATGCCCCCAAAAGGATGCAAAAGCGCATCCAAGGAAGCTCCGCCCCCTGGGCAATCCCCTTATTTTTCTTTTGGCCGTCTTTCCCGCAACAAACCGCACCCGTAGGTCGCGCGGGCCGGCGCCACCTCGCGCGGCGCGAGCTTGGTTCACTTCCGTTCACACGTTCTTTCCGCTGGCGGCGACCCTGCTTGCCATAAGACTGAGAGAACCCAAAATAGAACGCCCTGTGGGCGCGTCGCTCGAGGGAATCCGCCGCGATCTCCCTATGGCGGGGGAGCTGCAACCTCCGGCCCTTTTAATCCCCAAGCCGGGTTTATCCGAGCGCGGGAACGATTTGCAGCTTTGCTATCAACCGTGATCTCCCTATGACGGCCGCCGCCACCCCACGCGGCAGGCCGCAACGTTCACTTCGGTTCACTTGCGCCTCCGCTGGCGCCGGCCTACTCTAATTCCCCAACCGTATTCGTCCGCGCGCTGGCGGAAATCTTGTTCAAAAGCGTGAATCGCTTTTGAACGATTTCCTACCCCAGCAGTCGCGCGCGGAACCATCCGGAAGAGAAACCGTGTCCGACTGCCCTGCGCGGGCGGCGTCCGGGTGGCCCCGGCGGGACCGGCGATGCTACGCATCGCTTTACCGTTCTAAAAACATTCTTTGACCGCGCGCCTGCGAAATTCATCCGTTTCAATTCATATTGAAACGACGTATTTCGCTACTTAGGCCCGGCGCGCGGGACATATTGGCAAAGACACCCCCAAATAAAGGCCGCCCGCCATGGCGCGAACGCGTCGGCCGGGCAGGCCCCGCGTGCCCGCGGTGGGCGGGCGATGCTGCGCATCGCTATAAAGATCACCGAAAAAACGCAAAAGCCCTAACCCAAAGATACTGCGTATCGTTTTACCGTTCTAAAAGAACGATCTCCGACCGTGCTACTCACTCGCCCGCATACAACCGGTCGAGCTGCGTCTGGATCTTCTCGCTCAGGATGTACTCGTCGTACTCCATATATTTGTCCACCATTCCGTTCGGCGTGATTTCGATGATGCGGTTCGCCACCGTCTCGATGAACTCGTGGTCGTGCGAGGTCATCAGCACGATCCCCGGGAACGACACCAACGAGTTGTTGAACGCCTGGATCGACTCCAGGTCGAGGTGGTTGGTGGGCGAGTCGAGTACCAGCGTATTCGGATTCTCGATCATCATCCGGGCGATCATGCAGCGCATCTTTTCGCCCCCGGACAGCACGCTGACCTTCTTGTAGACCTCCTCGCCGCTGAAGAGCATCTTGCCGAGATAGCCCCGCAGGAAGAGTTCGCTCGTGTCGGGTGAGTACTGTGCCAGCCAGTCGATGATCGAGAGGTCGGAGTTGAAGAACGCCGTGTTGTTGACCGGCAGATAAGCCGACTTGATGGTAACTCCCCATTCGACCATCCCGTTTTCGGGGGTCAGGTTGCCCGCGATGCACTCCAGCAGCGCCGTTACGGCCCGCGGCTCGCGCGACAGAAAAACCGCCTTGTCCCCCTTCTCGATCGTGAACGACAGGTTCCGGAACAGCGTCTCGCCCTCCGGTGTCGAGTAGCTCAGCCCGTCCACCGCCAGGATCTTCGTCCCCGGTTCGCGTTCCGGCTGGAAGATAATCCCTGGATATTTCCGCATCGACGGCTTGATCTCCTCGATGTTGAGCTTCTCGAGCATCTTCTTGCGCGAAGTGGTCTGTTTAGACTTGGCCACGTTGGCCGAAAAACGCTGGATGAACTCCATGAGTTCTTTTTTCTTCTCCTCGGCCTTTTTGTTCTGCTGTGCCTGCTGCCGGGCGGCGAGCTGGCTCGACTGGTACCAGAAGCTGTAGTTCCCGGCGAACAGGTTGATGTCGCTGTAGTCGATGTCGATCGTGTGTGTGCTCACCGCGTCGAGGAAGTGCCGGTCGTGCGACACCACGAGTACCGTATTCTCGTAGTTGGCCAGGTAGTTCTCGAGCCACATGATCGTGTTGACGTCCAGGTCGTTGGTCGGCTCGTCGAGCAACAGGTTGTCCGGCTTGCCGAACAGGGCCTGCGCCAACAAGACCCGCACCTTCTCCTTGGCGTTCAATTCGCCCATCAGCGAGTAGTGCAGCGCCTCCTTGATCCCCAGTCCGCTGAGCAGCTCGGCGGCGTCGCTCTCGGCGTTCCACCCCTCCATCTCGGCGAACTTCTCCTCCAACTCCGCCGCCCGAATCCCGTCTTCGTCGGAGAAATCCTCCTTCGCATAAATCTCGTTCTTGGCCTGCATGATCTCCCACAACGGCTGATGCCCCATCAGCACGGTGTCCAGCACGGTATGCCGGTCGAACTCGAAGTGGTCCTGTTTCAGCACCGACAGCCGTTCGCCGGGTCCGAACGCCACGCTTCCCCGCGTCGGATCGACGTCGCCGGCCAACACCCGCAAAAAGGTCGATTTTCCGGCCCCGTTCGCCCCGATGACTCCGTAACAGTTGCCGGGCGTAAACTTCAGGTTCACGTCCTTGAACAATACTCGCTTCCCGAATTGTACTTCTAAATTAGATACCGTTATCATGTGTCTTCTTCGTTTTTCGATAATTTACTGCTGTTGAACAGTACCATACAGTTCAACCGGAAGAATTTTATTGAAAAATGAACCACAAAGATACGGAAATAATTTTGTAAAAGGCCTTTGCGGAGGAGGGGTGGCACTGTTTTTGCGGGGTGGGGTAGGAACCGGATAAACCAGGATGGACCATGAAAGCGATAAGTATAGGGAAGATCGACCGTCGGGTGATCGAC